>NZ_JBITMV010000002.1:461413-571297 GCF_044466625.1 Micromonospora sp. NPDC049366 | reverse complement strand
CCCCGGGTGCGGTGGCGGACATGGTACGGACGCCGGGGTCGGTGCAGTCCTCCTCCCCGGGGTTGACGGTGCCGGCACGGGTGAACGCGCCACGGCGGTCGTCGGGGTTGTTGGACGCGTCAACGGTGCGGAAGGACGACGGCCGGATCTATCTGATTGATGGGGATGCTCCCGCAGATTCTCCGGGCCGGTTCGTCGATATCACGGATGCGGTCGATGACGCGCAGTCGCCGCCAGCGGTGCTGGCTGGTGGGCTGGCGCTGAATGGTGATGACGGTGGTCGGCTGAGGCAGTTCGAGATCCTCGATCGAATGGTGCGGTCACGGGTCGTTCAGGAAGGGCTCGACCGTGACGTTTTCGTGAGCGATTTGCGGCAGGTACAGGAGAATGCTGTCGATCCGCCGGTGGCAAAGGTCATCCGGTCCGGCGAGCGCATCCTCTCGATCGAGCGTCCCACCGGTCTGCGGAGCACTCCGTCCATCCGCGACGATCGTCCGCCGTTCTCGCAGCCCGGCGCGCCGGTCGTGTCTCCCGCTACCGCCGCCGGCTCCCAGCAAGCTCCGCGGAGCGGTGCTGGCGAGCAGACACGACGGGCGCAGGAACGGGCGCGGCTGCGGCCACTGCCGTATCCGTTGCCGAGCATGTCGCGGCAGGGTCCGGCAGTTGAGCATGGGGTGACTGAGCCACCACCGGGTGACATGGGCGTCGACGCTGCTGTCGGGTTCGCCGGCCCTGACAGCCGAACCCAGGTCAGCCCGGATACACCGTCGGCGAGCCGGGTCCGTGCGCTCGAACAGGATGCTGATGGCCGGTGGCGTGCGGACGGTCTGCCGTTGCGGGTAGAGGTGTTGGAAGGCAGCCGGTCGGGGTTGAGCCTGTTGTCGGCGGAGGAGCTGTCGTCGGTTCGCGATCGGCAGTTGATGCCGCCGGGGCGGGCGCCGGCGGTGTTGGTCCATGGTGCCGGGAACGTGGTGCACGCGTCGGTGGAGTTGCCGGATGGTGCGACCCGGACGGTGGCGTTGTCGGCGGCGCAGCTCGCTCAGGTGGTGCGGGGCAGTGTCGCGGACGACGGTCTGGTGGCGTTGGTGTCGTGTCGCGCCGGCGCGGTGAGAGGCAGTTTCGCGTCGAAGTTCTCGCGGGCGTATGGCGGCGACGTGTGTGCGCCGGCCACGGACGTGTGGGTCGGGACGAGCGGTGGGCTGGCCACCTCTGGTGGGCAGTCGTGGTTGCTCTTCGAACCAGACGGGAGCGACAGCGACGGCTGGGATCTGATCAACGACGAACACGACTTCGACGGCATCCGGTCGAACACGGTTCCTGCGTCCCCCGACGGGGTGCGGCTCAGCGGTGAGGGCTCCGCGCAGCAGTCAACCCGGACTACCGCCGGGAGCCCCTCCCAAACTGATGCGCTGACTGACAGCTCGGATGACGTCGCCTTGGAGTCCGGGTTGGATGCGAGGGAACCGATCGTGGTGCGGGGCGAGTCCCTCGCTGACGGGGACCATGAGCCTTCGAGCCAATTACCTCGTGAAACCACCGCCGCCCTCGCTGGCCCGGTGCGTCTTATCGCCGATGAGGCATGGGCGCGCTACCGGTCAGGGATGTCGCAGCGAGCGCTGACCGTCTTGCATCACGGGCAAGCCCGTCTCTCCCCCGGCGGGGTCTACGGTACGGATCTCGCTGTGGTGCTCCTGACGTGGATCGAGGAACACGTTCAGGGGCGAATTCGAGAGCTAGCGACTTCTTCTGGGGTCGCCAACGACGAAGACGCGCTTCGGTTGGCCGAGGACATAACGCACAGCCTATTGGCGCACACCACTGAGGTTGAACGCCAGGACCTGGCGGTCGGTTGGGTGGGATTGGGTTTCACTGATGCTGCCCGATCGAACGTTCTGGCCGGACCCGTCCCACAGCAGTCGAGTGGTCCTTTCGTTCCGATCGTCGTCCAGGTCGAAGCTGACTCTTCTGAGGGTCGTGAGCCTGCGATGAGGTTGTCCCGTGCCTCTGCGGATGACCTAGCCTCGCCGGTGCATTCACTCGCCCGCGAGGCATGGGCCCGGCACCAGGCCGAGGAGGAGCAGCCGACTCTGCGTCTTTCCTACCACTACTCCGCAGTCAGTAACGGACGCATCGATGGCGAAGAGATCGTTGAACCGCACCTGGCCGATTTCATTTATGCCTGGATTCGTGGGCAGGTCGAGGAGCAGCTCCGACAGCTATTGTCGTCCGACCAACCCGGCGTTGATGCAGCGCCTGCGTTGGCTGCTGCGGTGGCGAACGACTTGTTCGAGTTCTCCATGGTTCGTCCTGATTCCAGCGTGCCGGCAGGATCGGTGCGAGTTGAATTCGCCGAAGCGCTCATCGATGATGACGACCTAGGCTCGGTATCGTCCCACGGCGCGGATCTGCCGGTCGAGGCTGACGGACGGTCTGATGCGTCGGATGACGCCGGAGTGGCACAACCGGAACGTCCGACCGGTTCGGATATGGACCTTCTGTCGTATGCGACCACCGGAGTCTGGGTGGATACCGACGACCTCCTTGAGAGCGACGCGGGCGATGAGTGGACGTTGACGGGGCCTTCCGCGGATGACCTGTCCAGGTATGTGCCTTCAATTGCCCAGACAGCATGGGAGCGTCACCAGGCGGCCTTGCCGCAGCAGGTGTTGATTATCGTCTATGACGGGTCCGACGACGACTCAGTGGCTAGCAGTGAGTTTCAGGAGATCGAGTTCGCCGAGGCTCTTCGGCACTGGATCCGAGGCGCGGTACGCGATCAACTCTTGAAGCTGTTCTCGGCCAGCATGGAGCGAACCGAAGCCGAAAGTTTAGCTGATAAGATTTCCCGCAATTTGGCCAAGTCGGTCGGTATTGTTGACGATCATCGCGTTCCTAACGGGTTGCTCCGGCTGGCTTTCACGACACAATTTGTGGCCACCGAGGCCCTCGTGTGGTGGCCCAGATGGGGTTCGATGGCAGGCGCGACCGAGTTCGGTGACCCCGGCGAAGTGGTGCGCCATGAGGGTTATGGGGACAGCCCGACGCCTGTGGTGAGCGGGAAGACCCGGGTGGCTCATTCTGTGCGGCGAGTGGGAAGCCGGGTCTGGGTGGTACCGCCGCAGCGCGGGGGCGAACGGCAGCGGCGGTTCGTGGCTCCCGGCGACGTGCCCGACAACGTGGTGCTGGTCGGAGCTGTCGTGAACAACGATGCTTCGTTGTCGGTTTCTGACGAGGCCGGTCGATCATTGACTGTCAACGACCTCCTCGACCAGTTGGCGTCCGGTGACGGGTTCGAGATGGCAGGCGCAGGAGAGGGCGCGGACGGGACTAATCGACGGGTCCTCGTGCTGGTCTTGCAGGGCCTGGAAGGGATGGTAGATGCCTTCGCCGAAGCTCTGTTCACACAGATTCTCGAACGGCACGCTTGGGGAGAGCCGGGGCCGAGCGGGCTGGTCATCGGGTCGTACGAGGGCGCGGGTCTGCTCTGGTACGCCCAGTCTGAGGCTGGCCTTGGGGAGCCGTATTCGTCGCCGATCGAAGCAGTGAATGCGGCCACGCCGCTGCCACCTTTCGATCTTCCGGGACAGGTGCACCGGCGTCTGGCCGGCGAGAGCGTGAGAGTCGGAGATTCGACACTGGCCAGCCTGGTGCTGGCACGGTTGCCATGGGACTCGGTCCTGGACCCGGATGCCGTGCCGCAGTACGCACAGGTCGATTCCGGTGAAGTCGCGCCGACCGCGCTGGCTGAGATGACGCTGCGGGTGCCTCCAAATGTGCCGAGTGTGCTCGATGAGGTGCGGCGTACGTTGCGGGGCGGCCGAGTGCTGCCGGTGCTGCCGGCCGGTGCGGACAGGGTGGCGGTTCGGGTTGGCTCGGGCCTTGTCGCCCCGATCTATCGGCTCCCCGCTTCTGGTACCTATCCGTCCCGGGATGTGTTCGTCCTCCATCAGACGGGGGATGAGGCGCGGATCGGGGGACAACTCACCGCGGTTCCGATCTGGGTGAACCGGTTCGCCGACGGATTCGTCGCGGTGCGGATCCCGGACGCCCGGGCGCATGTGCGTGATCTGTCGTTCGCGCCGTCGCTCGCCGACCGGATCGTTCTCGAGCCGGGTGAGCTGAGCGCGGACGGCACACGAGTGCGGAACACGGCAATACGCGATCAGTGGGACGATAGTTGGCTCACCGCCGACGAGTACCGTCAGCGTTTGGTGACTGATCCAGCCGGGGCGCCGCCGATCGTGATCTTACTTGGGACGCTCGGTTCCTCGGAGTTTGCACGCGACGCCCTCTTCTCCGCTGAACTGGCCCAATATGCCATCGTGCTGGTGTGGAATGGGGATAAATGGCATTCGCTCCGAGGGCCTGGCGCCGGGGCGGACGAAGATACTTCCCTGCTTGATTTGGCCGGTTTGATCCGTCGGGCCGACTCTCAGGAACAGCGTCGGGTGCGGGCCGCGCTGCTGCGCCTCCTGACCGATGATGCGGTCAGTGATTCTGACGTGGCCATGGCTCGCCACATGTTCCGTGAAGGATCGTCGCCGGCATCAAGTTCGGTGACGGTGAGGTTGCCAGCCGAGGCGAGCGAGGTTGAGGAGTGGATTCGTCATCCCTCCGGAGTGAGGGTGGTCTCGAACCCTGCCGCGCCCGACCAAATTCTCCCAGTCGAGCGACTCACGGGCCCCTTCCTCGACATTCCCGCGACCTATGTCCGCATGGACGACCGCACGGGGCTATTCGTGGTTGCCACGGCGGCGTGGGCGGAGCAACGGCGCATGCCGCCGTCATACTCGGTCCTACCGCCGTCCAGCGCAGCCGATTCCGGGCACTCGCCGCTGCCGACGGCCGACGACGGGCTGGCTGCTCCTGAGACGCAGGAGGTGCCGTCGTTGTCGGAGGACGTCCGGCGGGTCCGGGGGACCCTGACGGCGCTGGGAGCGTCAGCCGCCGACGGTGGAGCTGCTGGCGCCAGCCTGTCGGAGACAGCACCGTCCGTGTCGGCCGATCTTGCTGGTTTGGCAGCCGGACTGGGCGGTTCCTGGCGACCGGCCGCTCTGGCGGATCTTGAATTCTTGAGTACCGGGGCCGTCACTGCGGTTCGGGTGGAATCATCGAACGGTGCGGAACGACTGTTCCTGGTGAATCGGCAGGACGACGGTCAGCTTTCCCTGATCAACGTGTACGTCCCCGCAGATTCGCCGGACCGACTCGTCGATATCACGGATGCGGTGGATAACGGTGCGGCGCTGCGGGCAGTACGGCGGGTAGAACTGATTGTCGATGAGCAGGGGCGCCTCGGCCAACTTGACGTCTCGGTCCCCGGTCGGGCGTGGGTTACTCGCTCCGGTCAAATTCCCACCGGATTCGTCCGGAACGAGTTCGCAAGGCAGTTGCCGGCCCGGTTGGCGACCCCTGCGGGTGTGGTTGCGTCCCAGGACCGGTTGGCGCATCTGGCGCAACTCGACAGAGCCATTGCCTGGTGGGAGGCCAGGCAGCCGCGGGATCGGCTTGACGGGCTGTTCACCGCGGTCGGTCATGTCGAGGCGCTGCTTGGCTTGGGTGCTCACGCTGGCGCGCCCACGCTCCTGGACGCGGACAGGATCGCCGACGTGCTGATCGGCGTCCACGAGGCGTCGGTTGCGGACGATTCGATCTGGACGGGACGGAGTCGGCTCCGCGTCGAGACGGCACTCCGGACGCTCGAAGGGTTGTGGCGGCGCCTGCACAACCTTCGACAGCCGGCACCGGAAATCGCGGAGCACATCCGCCGAGCGCAGCATTTCGCCCAGGGTCTGTCGTCCCAGTTGCGCTCCGTTCTTGCGCACAGGGGTAACCGGGAGTAGTTCACCGGGCGAGGGAACCCGGCGCCGGAGGGATCGTCGAACCCGCGGGAGATTACGCCGGCGGCGTCCTCGTCACCAACGTCTCCGATGACCTACCGGTCGGCCTCGCCGGTGTCGCTGGAGCACGCGCCAGCCTCATCGCCGGTCCCCGGCTGGGCTCAGGTGAGCGACCCACGGGCGCTGTGGGACACCCTGCGGCGACTCGGCCCCGGCGCGAGCGTGCTCCTCCTGGAAAGCCGCGGCGACGACACCGACGGTCACGCACGGGTATGGCACCACACCACAGAGGGCATACGCGGTGTCGACCCCCACCCGGACGGTCACCGCACTCATGAACTCGACAAGCCCGACCGTCACATCGGGGTGGTACAGACCTGGGCGATCGTCCTCGACCAGGAAGGCCAGGTGGTAGACCCCACCGACGAGCCCTGGGCAAAACCGACGGCGGCCACCGTCTCCGTGCAGCGGGCCGACCGGATTTCCCCATTCGCGTCGATGCTCCCGGCGACACCCGCAGGTAAGGAGATCGTCGACGCTGTGATGGCGACGGCGACGATGCATCCGCAATCGCGAAAGCCAGGGATCTACCGTATCCGTAAGGTTGTCGCCAACTATCTACGCCACAACCCGATACACCGAACCCAACTCGCGGAATCGCTCGCACGTGCGGAGCACCGTTCCGGATGTGGCTGCAGCAGCAGGCGCATCGGTTACGTCCTGGCCATGCCCCGTACCCAGCGGTCCCGAAGACTCCAACTCCACCAGGTACGGCTGGAGTACTACGCGACGGGCCGGCGGCCACGGTCCAGCAGTCGGGGCAGGGGCAGCGTCCGCCACGGCACCCGCATCAGCAGGCGCACGATCAGCAGACCGAGCAGGTATCCCCCGACGCTGTCGGTGATCCAGTGCCACCCGAGGTAGGTGGTTCCGATGAACACGAGCACGCCGGGCAGCCACATCAGGACGCGACGCGCGACCACGCCGAGGTACGGCGAGAGCAGCATCGCGAGCACGCCGTAGTAGACGATGCCGTTGCTCACGTGCCCGGAGGGGTAATACTCCTCCCACCCGTCACTGAACATCTCGACCGAGCCGTGGTGCGGGGCGCCCCGCGAGGTCCATCCCTTCAACCCGACGATCAGGATGGTGCTGATGATCGGCGCCAGCCCGGCCGGGATGATCGGACGGATCGTGCGGTGTCGCCAGGCCAGCCAGAACGACAGCGCCACGGTCACGGTCGTCAGGATGCCGCCCTGGCCGACATGGTCGAAGATCCACATCAGGATGTAGACCGGCCGGGGCCGGTGCTGGTCGCACCAGTCCCGCACCGCGATGTCCAGATCCAGCAGGGGCCGCCACCACACGAGCCCCGCGGTCAGCGCGACGAGCGCGGCCAGCAGCAGCCCGTCGAACCACCAGGACCCCGGCACCGGCCTGAGCGCGGGCACGCCGAGCGGGCGGGGCGGACGGTCGCGCAGATGCCGAGGCGACCTTCTCCCCGTTGCCATCGCCTCAACCGGCGGCGGTGCCGGAGGGGTCGGACAGGATCCCCGTGCCCTGACCGAGCTCGACCAGGTAACCGTCCGGGTCGCGCAGGTAGCACCGAATCTCGACGCCGTGGTCCTTCGGCTCGGTCAGGAACTCACCGCCCCGGGAGCGCCACAGCTCGTACACCGCCCGCACGTCGTTGACCCGGATGTTCATCGCCCCGCTGAGCGTGTCCGGGTCCGCCGGCGCCTGGGCGCGTACGGTCGGCTTGTCGTCGGTCGGGCCGCCCTCGTCGTTGATCACGATGTAGCTGTTGTGGAACCGCAGGATGGCGGGGTTGCGCTCCCGGATCACCGTCGCGTCCAGGACCCGCCGGTAGTACTCCCGGGAGCGGTCCACGTCGCGCACGATCAACAGATGGGTGAGCACCGCCCCGTTCTCGGGGCGGAAGTAGTCCGGCGCCTCGTCCGCCATACGCGCCTCCCGGGTCTCGTCCGGGCGGCGCGTACCCGTTCTCGGCGCCGGCACACCTCAGGGTTTACGCGCGAGACCGGCCCAGTAGTAGGCGGCGTGCGGGTCCTCCGGGGCGCCGTGCTCGGGCCGCCAGGCCATCACCGGGACGACACCCGGGTCGACCAGGTCCCAGCCCGCGAAGAACCGCTCCACCTCGGCGCGGGTGCGCGGCACCAGCGTCATCCGACCCTGGGTGGCCGCGGCCACGGCGGCGTTCATCTCGGCCGGGTTGAAGTCCGCCGTCGGGTGGGTGATCGCCAGGTAGCTGCCGGAGGGCAGGGCGTCCATCAGCGTACGCAGTTTGCCAGCCGGGTCGTCGGCGTCGCGCAGCAGCATGAGCACCGCGATGAGGGTGAGCGCCACCGGCCGGGTCAGGTCGAGCGTGTCGGTGAGGCGGGCGTCGACCAGGATCTTCTCCGGCTGACGGAGGTCGGCGTGGATGTACTCGCTGCGCCCCTCCGGCGTGCTGATCATCAGCGCCCGGGCGTGCGCGAGCACGATCGGGTCGTTGTCGACGTAGACCACCCGGGTCTCGGGGGCCACCGACTGGGCGACCTCGTGCAGGTTGGGGCGGGTGGGGATGCCGGTGCCGACGTCGATGAACTGCCGGATGCCCGCCTCGCCCACCAGATAGCGGGCGACCCGGTGGACGAACCGCCGGTTCTCCTTCGCCATCGTGCGGAGGGTGGGGATCGCCTCAATGAGCGCGCTGCCCATCGCGCGGTCGACGGCGAAGTTGTCCTTCCCGCCGAGCCACCAGTCGTAGACCCGCGCCGAGTGTGGGACGCTGGCGTCCACCCCGGACGGTGGCTTCTCCTCGATCTGCCTGTCGGTCTCACCCTGCGACACGATCGTCTCCCCTCGATCGGCGGCTGTCGACGTGCGCAGCCTAGAGGACGCGCCGCGATCCGGCCGCCCTCGGGGCCGCGGACGCGCGACGGGGGTCGAGGTCGGTCGTCGCGGCGAGGCCGGTGAAGGCGCCGCGGTGGTAGAGCAGCGGCGAGCCGACGTCGGCGTGCCGCAGCAGCTCCGGCTCCGCCAGGACGATGGCGTGGTCGCCCACCACCACCCGGTCGACCACCCGGCAGAGCATCCACGCCAGGGTGTCGTCGAGGATCGGCACGCCCTCGGGCCCCGGACGCCAGCGGGTGGGCGCGGCGAAGCGGTCGACGCCGCGGGTCGCGAACCTCCGGGCCAACTCCTCCTGATGGCCGGCGAGCAGGTGGACGCCCACGTGCCGGGCCCGGGACACCCCGGACCAACTCGACGAGGTGAGGTCCGAGCAGAACGAGACGATCGGCGGGGCGAGCGACACGCAGGTGAAGGAGGTCGCGGTGAAGCCCACCAGGGACGGTGCGGTGACGATGGTGACGGTGCTGGCCTGCTGCCGCAGCAACGTGCGCAGCGCGTCGCCGTCGGCGTCCACCAGGGGTGTGGGCGGGGTGGGAACGGACATCGGCGGGGACTCCTCCGTCTGACGCGGGGTCGGGTGCGCTGAGCGGCGTGGCCGGACGCCGACGGCGGGCCGCCGCCGAGGGGTCTGGCCGCCGGTGCCGACCCCGACGGGCCGCCGGGTCTCCGGCGGCGACGGTGCGGGTGGCGAGGCCCGTGTGCGCGGGGCCGATCGGGACGCGGCCGGATCAACAGGCGCAGCTGCACACCCGGAGGAAGTCCACGAAGCGGCGCCGGGTGAGAGGCACGCTTCGATTCACGCCCGTAGGGTAGCCGGCCACGGAACCCATGGTCACCCGCACCATGGCCGGCATCACATAGTTTTCCCACCTACTAAGAGGGGAATCCGTCCGGCGCCGCGAGGCGGGCCGTCCGACGCGACGGCGGAGGGCGCGCCTCGGAGTCGTCCGTCAGTCGGCGGAACCCTGCGGAGTGCCGCAGAGCTTGGTGCCCGGAGGGTCGATCTCCTCCTTGCCCCAGATCTTGTACGGCGGCGGCCCGAGGCGGTTCTCGGCGTTGATGGGTTTGACCTTGATCAGGCTCAGGAACTTGTTGATCACGTTGACCACCGGCTGGAGGATGCTGTAGCCCAGCCCGTAGCGTGCCCACACGCCGAGCCCGACACCCCGGCACTCCACGAAGTGCGACCCCAGCGTGCCGACCGCGCCCAGGGCGGACCCCATGGTGGTGCCGTACGCGGTCGACAGCTCGAAGTAGACGCCGGCCTTGAACACGAAGGCGTTGAACCCGACGTCGAACTTGACGCGGTGCTCGACGAGCAGACCCATCACGCCGACCGGCGCACCGTGCAGGGACTCGGTGATGCTCGACTTGCGCTTCACGTCCGTGCTCATGGTGGGGCCCCACACGCTGTTGCGGTAGCCGTAGCCGAGTTTCCCGGCGAGGGAGAACTCGCCGGACCCCTTCATGGACCCGAGCTTCGCGCCGAACGCGGTCGTCACCTTCAGCGTCTGGCCGATGGTGAGGGTGAGCGGCACGCCGAGCACGGTGCCGATCGGGAAGGCCGCCTCGACCGGGATCGGTAGGACGGCCCGGATGTTCTGCCCGTTCTGGATCGCGGTCTCGAAGGACATCCGGATGCCGAAGCCGCCGGTGATCTCCAGCTCGGCCCGCCGCAGCGTGCCGCCGCGGATGTCGAGGTGGAAGTCCGCTCTCGGGCTCTTGAAGGTGAGCGCCACCCGCCCGATCAGCCGGGTGCCGTCGCGGTCGTAGCGGTAGCTGACCTCGGCGCCGTCGCTGAAGCTGACCGCGGTGGAAAAGTTCGCGGCGACCGTCTGGACCTCCTGCGCCCGCGTCGGCGGCGGCTGCACCGGGCGGACGGGGGGCGCGGCCGGCGCCAGGCGTACGGGCGCACTCTTGCCGAACCGGCCCGTCGGCGACGGCGTGGCGGCCTCGGCCTCCTCGGTTTCGGCCCAGAGAGGTTCGCCGGCCTGATAGACGACCGGGTTGTCGAGCGTGATCCCCTTCTTCTCGAACGTGCCGTCGCGGATCACCTCGGTCAACGTGACCGGCCCGACCGTGACGAGCAGGTCGCCGCCGTCCCGGTCGAGGTGCAACACCCGGCCGACGCCGCGGCCCGTGACGAACATGACCTTGCCGACGGCCAGGTCGTCGGCGTGCTTGGCCTTGCCGTCGAGGCGCCAGGTGAGCCCGTCGGCGGTGACCGACCGGATCGAGCGGCCTCCCCCGCCCACCAGCACGACGTCGGGCTGGAACGTCACGTCCGGATGGGGCACCGGGGCCAAGCCGTACCGTAGCGCCGCCTCGCTGTAGGGGTCCTCGCTTCCGGTGTCGGCGGGTGACCCGCCCCGGCAGGCGCCCGTGGCGAGCAGCATCGCCACGATGAGGACGATCGACAGACACTTCCGCACCGGGGCTCCTCGTCAGGTCCGCGTGGTCACCAGTCGGGCCGGACGCGGGCGCGGCCCTCGCTCCTCGACCGGGACCTCGCGCCGGCCGGGTCGACGGCCGCGCCACGGCGGGTGACCGACGACAGGTCATGAAGTGACGCTACGGCGCGACCGTCGGCGGGTAATCGGGGGTTTCCCTACGTATTGGCGGCGAGGGGCGCCCGGTCAGCCGCCGAGCCGCTGTCGGGCGAGGAACTTCGGCACGACCATCCGCCACGCCTCGGTCACCAACTCGACCATGTGATCGTGGTCCAGCCGTGCCGTGTGGCAGCACACCCAGTGAAAGCGCAGGTCGGAGGGGCGGGGCAGGAAGAACAGGTCCGGCTCGGCGGCGATCAGCCCGTCGCGCTCCTCCTTCGGGTAGCCGAAGCCCATCGTCGCCTTGTCGCGGCTGAACGCCACGTAGACGATCGCCCCGACGCGGAACTTCACCCGGTCGCGGATCAGGTGCTCGCTGCTGCGGGGCAGCGTGCGGGCCAGGGTGCGGACGTCGGCGACGGTCACCATGCCCGGACGGTACCGGGCGGGGCCGACATCGACGTGCGCCCCGCCGTCGGTCATGGCGCGGTGAGAGCGCTCGACCTCGCTGCGGGGTCATGGGTGGTCTCGGCGTCCCGGAGGGCCTGGGTGGTGACGCGGGAGGCGAGCAGGAGCGCGGCGAGGACGAGCCCGACGGCCGCGGCGATGAAGGGGGCGCGGATCCCCAGGCCGCGTCCGAGCAACCCGCCCGCGAGGGCGCCGAGGGGGATGACACCCAGCACGACCAGGCGGTAGGCGGCGGTGACACGCCCGAGGAGTTCGTCGGGTACCGCCGCCTGACGCAGCGTGCTGACCACGATCTGGTTCAGCGAACTGGCGACGGCGGCGCAGAACATGCCGGCGAGGGCGAGGGGCGTGTGCTGCCCCAGGCCGAGGATGGCGTAGCTGGCGGCCGGGACGAGGGCGGCGAGCCAGGTGGTGGGGCCGCCGCCGATGCGGGGTACGACGTGTTCGGCGAGCAGTGAGCCGACGATCGCACCGGCGGCGGGTACGGCGACGAACAGGCCGTAGCGGGACATGGGCACCTGATAGGGGCCGGTGGCCAGCAGGACGAGCACCCCGCCGGTGACCGAGCCGAAGAAGTTGATGGCCGCCGAGATGAACGCCACTCGGCGCAGCAGGTGGTGACGCCAGAAGTGGACCCACCCGGAGCGGATGTCCTGGGTGATGGTCGTCGGGGTCGAGCGACGACGATGTGCTTCCTCGCCGGCGGGCGCAGCGCGGGCAGCAGCAGGGCTGCCAGGCCGGCGAGGGCGAACGCGGCGGCGCCCGTGTAGAAGGCCGCCGACGCCGCCAACGCGAACAGCGCCGCCCCGGCGGGCGGACCGACGAAGGTGTTGATGACGGACTGGGTCGCGAACAACCGGCCGTTGGCGCGCTCGAGCTGCTCGCGGGGCAGGAGACGGGGTGGGATGGCCAGGGCCGCGTTGTCGACCATCGTCTCGGCACAACCGGCCAGGAACACCGCGGCGTAGAGCAGGGCGACATGGCGCCACCCGTTGGTCAGGGCCAGGGCGAGCAGCGTGAACCCGGCCGCGCGCAGCCCGTTGCCGGCGGTGAGTATCCGACGTCGGTCGACTCGGTCGGCCAACACGCCGGCGGGGAGGGTGGCGAGCAGCCAGGGCAGAAACTGCACCACCGTCATGCCCGCCACCAGGAGCGGGTCACGGGTCAGCGTGGCGACGAGCAGCGGCGCCGCGGCCTGCAGCAGCCCGTCGGCCAGGTTCGAGAACGCCTGAGATGCCCACAGTGCGGTGAACGAACGGCGTGGGGCGACGGCAGGCACGATTGGACTCCTGTGGTTCCTCATGGGCGATTGGCCGATTGGGCATGAGCATGCCAGGATGATCACCTCACATGCAAGAATGCTTTCAACCATGAGAGGAGTCGTCGGTGCGGTTCGGTCACATCGCGGGTGATCGCATGCTCGACCTGGTGAACACCGTCGACTGGCGCCTCGGCGGCCACGAACGCACGGAGAACCTGAAGTCCTTCACCGACGTCGTCGACTGGTGCGTCGAGTCCGACCTGATCAGCGGGGACGAGGCCGCGCTCTTGCGGGACCTCGCCGGCCGGGACGTGGCCCGGGCCGAACGGGAGCGGCACCGGGTTGTTGAGGCGCGCGAGAGGGTCTACGCGACCCTGTTCGAGGACGACCCCGGGGCCGCCGCCGCCCTCGCGGGCATGTACCGCTCGGCGATCGCGGCGGCCGACCTGGTCCACACGGGCGACCGCTGGCACTGGCGAGACCGGGAAACCGACCTACGCATGCCCCGCGACCGCATCGTCCGCGGGCTCGTGGCGCTCACCCAGCGCCCTGACCTCGACCGCCTCCACCAGTGCGAGGACGCCAGGTGCGGCTGGGTCTATCTCGACACGTCGCCGCGGCGGAACCGCCGCTGGTGCGACACCAAGGACTGCGGCGATCGCAACCGCGCCCGCGCCTACTACGCCCGACAGAAGGCGAAGATCCACCAACCCTGATCCACGTCGCGGGGCCTACGACACGGGGACCGGACCAGCATTTCGCGGGCGGCGGCGCCAGCGCTTCCCCACCGGGCTGGCGGTCGGCAGGCCGAGACCGGCGACGGCGGCCGCGACGAGCTCCTCCGCCGTCGACGCGACGTCGAGCACCAGCACCGGCTCGTCCGGCTCCCCCGGCTCGAGCGTCGCCAGCTGTGATTCGAGCAGGCTCGCCGGCATGTAGTGCCCGACGCGACGGGCGAGCCGGTCCCGGATCACCTCCACCGACCCGTCGAGGTGCACGAAATCCACCCTCGGGGTCCCCTGGCGCAGCACGTCCCGGTAGGACCGTCGCAGGGCCGAGCACGCCAGCACCGTGCAGCGGCCCTCCCGGCCACGCGCGGCCATCCAGGTGGCGAGATCACGCAGCCACGGCCAGCGGGCGTCGTCGTCCAGGGGTACGCCGGAGCGCATCCGCGCCACGTTCTCGACCGGGTGGAAGTCGTCGGCCTCGGCGAACAGCAGCCCGGTCAGCTCGCCGATGCCACGGGCCACCGTGGTCTTGCCGGCCCCGGACACTCCCATCACCACGACGTGCCGGGTGCGGCCCACCCCGTCGGGGCGCCGCTCACCAGTCATGGACGGTGCCGTCCTTGAGGCGGTTGAACGGCAGGTACGCCGGCACGTACGGGAAACGGGCGGCCGCGTCGGCGTCGAGTTCCACGCCGAGGCCGGGCCGGTCCCCGGGGTGCAGGTAACCGTCGGTGAAGGTGAACGACTGCCGGAAGACCTCGTTGGTGAGCGCGCCGTGCGGCATGTACTCCTGGATGCCGAAGTTGTGGATGGCCAGGTCGAGGTGGAGGGCGGCGGCCATGCCGACCGGTGAGATGTCGGTGGGGCCGTGGATGCCGGACTTGATCTGGTACTGGGCGGCGAAGTCGAGCAGCTTGCGCATCGCGGTGATCCCGCCGGCGTGGGTGACGGCGGAGCGGACGTAGTCGATGAGCTGCTCGCGGATGAGGGTCTGATAGTCCCACACCGTGTTGAAGACCTCGCCGATGGCCAGCGGCGTGACGGTGTGCTGGCGTACCAGCCGCAGCGCCTCCTGGTTCTCCGCGGGCGTGCAGTCCTCCAGCCAGAACAGGTCGTACGGTTCGAGGTCCCTGCCGAGACGGGCGGCCTGGATCGGCGTCATCCGGTGGTGTCCGTCGTGCAGCAGCGGCAGCTCCGGGCCGAACTCGTTGCGGACGGCCTCGAACACCCCGGGCAGGTGGCGCAGGTAGGCGCGGGTGTCCCAGTCCTCCTCGGCGGGCAGCGGGATGCGCTGGGCGGGCTCGTAGTCGTAGCGCCGGCCGTCGACGCTGGGCTGGGCGGCGACCCCGTACACCGCGTTGATCCCGGGCACGGCGGTCTGCACGCGGATGGACCGGTAGCCGAGGTCGAGGTGTCGGCGGATCGAGTCGAACAGCTCCGGCAGGTCCCGGCCGGACGCGTGGCCGTACGCCATGACGCCGGTGCGGGACGCGCCGCCCAGCAGTTGGTACAGCGGCATCCCGGCGGCCTTGGCCTTGATGTCCCAGAGGGCCACGTCGACGGCGGCGATGGCGGCCATCGTCACCGGGCCGCGCCGCCAGTACGCCGAGCGGTACAGGAACTGCCAGGTGTCCTCGATGCGGTGCGGGTCGCGGCCGATGAGCAGGGGCGCGACGTGGTCGCGCAGGTACGACGCCACGGACAGTTCGCGTCCGTTGAGGGTGCCGTCACCGAGCCCGGTGAGGCCCTCGTCGGTGGTGATCTTCAGGGTGACGAAGTTGCGGTCCGGGCTGGTGACGACGACGTCCGCTGCGACGATCTTCATGGGGTGCCTTTCTCGATGGTGCGGGGGCGGTCGGGGGTCACCACTCGGCGTAGGAGCCGTCGGGGTGCCGCCACGTGGGGCTGCGCCAGGCATGGCCGCGGCGGTCGGCCGCGCGGACCGCCCGCTCGTCGATCTCGATGCCGAGACCCGGCGCGGTGAGGCGCGCGACATGCCCGTCGACGAAGGTCAGTGGCGTGCGGTCGAGGCAGTAGTCCAGCACCTCGGCACCGAGGTTGTAGTGGATGCCGATGCTCTGCTCCTGAATCAGGTGGTTCGGGGTGGCGAAGCCGACCTGGAGGCAGGCCGCGAGGGCCAGCGGGCCCAGCGGGCAGTGCGGGGCGAGCTGCACGTCGTAGACCTCGGCCAGCGTGGCGATCTTGCGTACCTCGGTGATGCCACCGGCGTGGGAGAGGTCCGGCTGGGCCACCGCGATGCCGGCCTGCAGGACGGGCAGGAACTCCTGCCGGCTGTAGAGCCGCTCCCCCGTGGCCACCGGCGTGGTGGTGGACCGGACGAACTCGCCGACGAGGTGGGAGTTCTCCGGCACCACCGGCTCCTCCAGGAACAGCGGCCGGTACGGTTCGAGCAGCGGCGCCACCCGGCGGGCGTTGGCGAGGCTGAACCGGCCGTGGAAGTCGACCGCGACGTCCCGGTGTTCGCCGAGCACGTCGCGGGCGGCGGCGACCCGGCGCACCACCGCGTCCAGCTCGGCGACCGAGGCGATCGGGCCCATCCTCCCGGACGCGTTCATCTTCACCGCGGTCAGCCCGGCGGCCACCTGCGCGGCGATGTGGTCGCGGACCTCGTCCGGCTCGTCGCCGCCGACCCAGCCGTAGACCCGGATCCGGTCCCGGACCGGCCCGCCCAGCAGTTGGTGCACCGGTGCCCCGTAGTGCTTGCCGGCGATGTCCCAGAGCGCCTGGTCCAGCCCGGACACCGCGCTGGCCAGGATCGGGCCGCCCCGGTAGAAGGCGCCCTTGGTCAGCACCTGCCAGTGGTCCTCGATGCGCAGCGCGTCCCGGCCGACGAGCAGTTCGGCGAGCTGCTCGACGGCGGTGCGGACGGTCTCCGAGCGCCCCTCGCAGGTGGCCTCGCCCCAGCCGACGACGCCGTCGGCGGTCTCGACCCGGACGAAGAGCCAGCGGGGGGCGACGAGGAAGGTCTCCACGCGGGTGATCGTCGTCATGCCGTCCCGTCAGCCCTTGGTCGCGCCGGCGGTGAGCCCGGAGACGACGTACTTCTGCACGAACAGCGCGATCAGCATGATCGGCAGGGTCACCACGGTGGCCGCCGCCATGAGGCCGCCCCAGTCGATGCTCGCGTAGCCGACGAAGTCGAAGATCGCCACGGGCAGGGTCTTGGTGTCGGCGCCGGAGAGCACGAGGGCGAACATGAAGTTGTTCCAGGAGAAGATGAAGGAGAGGATGCAGGCCGTCGCGACGCCCGGCACGGCCATGGGCAGGGTGATCCGGCGGAACGCGCCGATGTGGGTCAGGCCGTCGACCAGCGCGGCCTCCTCGAGTTCGAGGGGCATCCCGTCGAAGTAGCCCATCATGATGTAGACGACCAGCGGCAGCGACACGAACATGTGGCTGAGGATCAGCACGGTGAATCCGCCGACCATCCGCACGTTGGAGAACACGTAGTACCAGGGCACGAGCAGGGAGACGCCGGGGATGACCCGGGCCATGAGGACGACGAGCGCCGACTTGCGCATGTTGAACCGGCTCATCGAGTACGCGGCCGGCACCCCGAGGATCAGCGACAGCACGGTGGCCGCGAACGCGACCCAGAGGCTGTTGCCGATGAACTGCACGTAGTTGGCCTGCCGCAGGACGGTCACGTAGTTGTCCAGGGTGGGCGAGAACAGCAGCGCCTTGCCGGTGTCGTAGATGTCGACGTTGGTCTTGAACGACGCGGCGATCATCCACAGCAGCGGGGCGAGCAGCGCGACCACCACGACGGCGAGCGCCACCACCCGGAACACCCGGTACGGCGTACGGGGCCTCATCGCCGCGCCTCCTTCCGGCGGTACGTCAGGGCCCACATGGACCCGATGATGATGAGGAAGAAGAGGATGAGGACGGTCGACGAGACGCCGTATTCGTTGTAGTCGAAGCTCAGGCCGTACGCGTACACGTTGAGCGTCTCCACCTCGTGGAACGACCCGCCGCCGCGGCCCTTCGTCGCGTACAGGATGTCGAAGGTCTTCAGCGCGTCGATGCCGCGCAGCAGGATCGCGACGACCACGGTGGGCATCAGCAGCGGCAGGGTGACGTGCCAGAACCGCTGCCAGCTGCTGGCGCCGTCGATCCGCGCCGCCTCCTGCGGCTCGTCGGAGAGCGAGGTCAGGCCGGCGAGCAGGATCAGCACCACCATCGGGGTCCACTGCCAGATATCGATGAAGATCGTCGTCGGTAGCGCCGAGTGTTGACCGGCCAGCCACGGCTGCGGCCCGATGCCGATCCAGGCGAGGACCTGGTTGGCCAGGCCGATGTTCGGGTCGAAGATCAGCCGCCACATCATGCCGACGGCGACCGGGGTGGCGACCAGCGGCAGGAGGATGGCGACGCGGACCCATCGTTGGCCGCGGAACGGTCGCCACAGCAGCAGCGCGACGGCCATCCCCAGGACGACCTCGAACAGCAGGGCGACCCCGGTGAAGGCGACCGTCCGGCCGACCGCCGGCCAGAAGCGGTCGGTGTCGGAGAGCACGTCGAGGTAGTTGCGGGCGCCCACGAACTCCGACTCGGCTCGGACCGAGCCCTCGGCGTCGGTGAGGCTGAGGTACAGCGTCCAGGCCAGGGGCACGACGATCAGGGCGGCGACGAACACCATGGCGGGCGCGGCGAAGAGCCACTTGCGGTGGTGGTTGGCCCAGCGCGCCCAGGCGGGTGTCTCGGGCGTGGGGGCGACGCTCCGGGGCGCCGCCGTGGGGGTGGTGACGGTGGCCATCGGGTCTCCGGGGGTGGGCGGACGCCGGGTGGCGGGGAGCACCCGCCACCCGGACACGGCTTACCTGGTCTCGGCGTCCAGGAACTTCTGGAACGCCGCGTTGGCGGTCTCCGCCGCGGCGGCCGCGTCCTTGCCGGTGATCGCGTCGACGATCGGCTGGCCGACGATCTCCCGCGCCTCGGCCACCTTCACGACCAGCGGCCGGTCGTGGCCGACGCCGCTCTGGGTGCTGGCGGCGATCGCCTCGGCCAGGTCCTTCGGGTAGGTCGAGGTGCCGGCCGGGTCGGCCCAGACCGACGTCCGTGCGCCCGGCACGCCGGACTTCTGCTGCGCCAGGGTCTGCTGCTTGCCGGTCGCCCACTCGACGAACGTCCAGGCGTTGCTCTGGTTCTCGGAGTTGGCGTTGATGCCCAGCGCCCACGACGGGATGTTGTAGGGCTTGGAGCCGGCGGGTCCGGCCGGGAAGGGCGCGAACCCGACGGTCTCGGAGACCTTGGACTTGGTCGGGTCGGTGGCGTTCTTGTAGAGCGAGTTGGCCTCGGTGTAGAAGGCCGCCTTGCCCTGGGTGAAGATGGCCATCGCCTCGGGCCAGCTCATGTCGGTGCTGACGTTGGCCGGGCCGTGGTCCTTGATCAGGCCGCCGTAGAAGGCGTACGCCTGCTTGGCGGCGGCGCTGTTGACGGCGGCCTTGCCGCTCGCGTCGACGAAGTCGCCGCCGAAGCTGTAGAGGAAGCTGGAGAACTGGGTCACCGCCGGCGACTTGCCGGTGCGGGCCACGAAGCCGGCGACGCCGGGGGTGCTGGCCTGCACCGCGGCGGCCGCCGTCCGGAGCTCGTCGAGGGTCTTGGGCGGCGCGGTCAGCCCGGCCTTGGCCAGCAGGTCCTTGCGGTAGTACAGGACCTCCTGCTCGGTGATGATCGGCACGCCCATCGGCTTGCCCTCGTAGGTGGTGGCCTCCACCGGCCCGGCCTGGAAGTCGGCGAAGTCCCAGTCCGCGGCGGACTTCACCTTCTCCGACAGGTCGGCGAGGTACTTGTTGCGGGCGAAGAGCTTCCCCTCCTGGAGGGGGCGGTACATCATCACGTCGAGGTCGCTGGAGCCGGCGTTGAGCTTGACGTTGTACTGGTCGGAGAGCTGGTCCTCGCCGAGCTGGGTGATCTCGACCTTGAGGCCGCTCTGCTTCTCGAACTCCGGCAGGGCCGCCTTGATGTTCTCCGTCCAGACGTGGTTGGCCAGGGTGACCCGGACCGTGGTCGAGGCGCCGCTGTCCTCGCCGCCCCCGCCGCAGGCCGCGAGACCCATGGCGGCGACCACGGCCAGGGAAGTACCGATCATCGATCGACGTCGCACGTCGTCCCTCCTTCTGTCGTGGTCGCCGCCCACGGGGGAAGGGCGCCACCGGTGTTTACATCCGCTTAACGTCGGGATGTTAAGTACATAGATCTGCTTTATTCAAGACTTCGACGCCAACTGATACGATCCGTACCGTGGACCGGTCCTCCTCGGTGGTCGTTCCCGGCCAGGCCACTGTGGTCGAGACCGGGCTGCACGCACGCGTCCTCGACCACCTGGGCACCGCCATCTGCGGCGGGGAGTTCCCGGCGGGCACGGTGCTCAACATCGACGATCTCGTCGACCGCTACGCGGTGTCCCGATCGGTCGTCCGCGAGGTGCTGCGGGTCCTCGCCGCCATGGGGCTCATCGAGACCCGCCGCCGGGTCGGCGTCCTCATCCGGCAGGCGAACGTTTGGAACGTGTTCGACCCGCGGGTGATCCGGTGGCGGCTCGCCTCGTCCGCCCGGATGGCGCAGCTGCGGTCGATCACCGAGCTACGGACCGCCGTCGAGCCGCACGCGGCGTGGCTGGCCGCCGAGCGCGTCGGCCACGACGACGCGAGCGACCTCGTCGGTCTGGCCGCGAAGATGTGGGCGGCCGGCAAGGCCGGCGACGAGGCGCGCTTCCTGCACCTCGACATCGAGTTCCACCGGCGGGTGCTCCTCGCCTCCGGTAACGAGATGTTCGTCAAGCTGCAGGAGCTGGTGGCCGAGGTGCTGACCGGCCGCCACCACTACCACCTGATGCCGCACCACCCGCACGAGCAGGCCCTCCGGCTGCACGCCGACGTCGCCCAGGCGATCCAACGCCGCGACGGCGAGCGCGCCCGGGCCGCCATGGTACAGATCATGGAGCAGGCGTTCGACGAGATGAAGCAGCTCTGGGAGCGCTCCGGGGAGCCGGAGCGCCCGTGACGCTCTGGGCTCAGTGCGGCATGCGCAGCCCGGCGGCGAAGGCACCCCGCTGGTCGAGGTGACCGGCGATGCGCCGGATGATCGCGGCATACTGGGCCCGCCGCCAGGTGGGCAGCGCGGGGTCGACCGAGGCGGTGGTGAGGTCGACCACCCGGGCCAGCGGCCGATACTCCATCCAGGTCGGCAGCACCGTGACGTCGGTGACCCGCCAGCGGCCGTCGTCGGCGCGGGTGAAGGTGAACTGCGGGACGACCGCGTCCTGGGTCTTCTCCGGCGAGCCGTCGGCGAACCGGGTCGTGAGGTTGCCCATGCCGTACGCGACCCACTTGCCCGCCACCTTGTCGAACGGCTGCACCACGTGCACGTGGTGCCCGACGATCAGGTCGACGTCCGGTGAGGAGAGCAGCCGCTCGGCG
The DNA here is from genome assembly GCF_044466625.1 of Micromonospora sp. NPDC049366. Lineage (NCBI taxonomy): Bacteria > Bacillati > Actinomycetota > Actinomycetes > Micromonosporales > Micromonosporaceae > Micromonospora > Micromonospora sp. NPDC049366. The sequence goes on along the minus strand of NZ_JBITMV010000002.1, from coordinate 550,090 downwards.
ACGTCGACCTGGTCGGCGTCCGGCTCGTGCTGGTACTCCGTGCCCCAGTGCAGCGACACGACGACGATCTCCGCGCCGGCCGCGCGGGCGCGCCGGGCCTCGGCCAGGATGGCGTCCGTGTCGATCATGTTTGCCGCCCACGGCCGCCCCGCCGGCAACGGGATGCCGTTGAAGCTCGACGTGTACGACAGGTGGCCGACCTTCACCCCCTTGACGTCCAGCACGCTGGGGCGGCGCGCCTCCGCGGCGTTGCGGGCCGTGCCGGTGTGCCGCAGGCCCACCCGGTCCAGGTTGTCCAGCGTCCGGGCGATGCCCTCGACCCCGGTGTCCAACGAGTGGTTGGACGCGGTGGAGCAGGTGTCGAAGCCCGCCCAGGCCGCGGCGTCGGCCAGTTCCGGCGGCACGCTGAAGTTCGGCCAGCCGGTGAAGGGGCCGTTCCGCTCGGCCAGCGGCGTCTCCATGTGACAGATCGCCAGGTCGGCGGCGCTCACCCGTGGGCGGACCGCCGCGAGGACCTGGGTGAAGTCGTGACCGGAGCGTCCCGCCCGGCGGGCGTCGGCGGCGGCCTGCTCGCTCAGCGCCGGGTGGACGAGCAGGTCACCGGCCGCCACCACGGTGAGCGTCTTCGGTGTCGCGGGGCTGCTCGCCGGGGCCGACGGCGTGGACGACGGCCGGATCGACTCCGGCTCGGGCTCCGACCCCTGACAGCCCGCCGTCAGTACGACGACTGCCAGCGCCACGGCAGCGGACAATCTCCTCATAACGGGACATGATGCCCGGACATCGGGCCGGCACGGCCGGAATGCCGAAAGTCCCCGACGCGACCCGTCAGGGCCCTCGGTGGCGTCGACCGGTGGCCGCGGCCCGGCGCGTGGGGCGACGGACAACGGCGATCCGGTCACCGGTCGCCCGAACCGTCGTCCGGCCGTCGCGACGGCGACGGACCGTCAGGTCGACGGTGCGATCACCGACCCGCACGCCCTCCAGCACCAGGTCGGGCAGCCAGTCGGGCAGGTGCGGGTCGACGAGGATCGTCCGCAGCGACGCGACGGGACGCAGCGCCAGCATCGCGTGGACCAGGGCGATCACCGCACTGGCCGACCACGCCTGCGGCGAGCACGAGTTCGGGTAGACGCCGGGGTGCGGGTGGTCGGCGTCGCGGGGCAGACCGCCGAGCGCCTCCGGGAGCCGGTGCTCCGCGAAGAGCGCCGCCGCCGCGAACATCCCCTCGGCCAGCCGGTGCAGGTGCTCCCAACAGCCGTAGCGGGCCAGGCCGAGGCCGATCGTGCCCGCCTCCACCGGCCAGACGCTGCCCCGGTGGTAGCTGAAGGGGTTGTACGCCGGATGCGCGGCGGACAACGTCCGCACCCCCCACCCGCTGAACATGTCGGGGGCCAGGAGCCGGTCGGCGACCGTCCGGGCGTGCCGCGGCGGCACGATCCCGGTGGCCAGCAGGTGGCCGTCGTTCGAGTTGACCGACCGCACCGGTCGCCCGTCCGGGCCCAGCGCCATCGCATAGCAGCCCAGCTCCGGCAGCCAGTACGCGTCGTGGAACCGCCGGGCCAGCCGGGCCGCGCGGGTGTGGAGCCGGGCGGCCACGCCCGGGTGACCGGTCGCGGCGAAGACCCCGGCCGCGTGCCGCAGGGCCGCGTACCAGTAACCCTGCAACTCGCTGGAGGCGATCGGGTTCGCCACCACCTGCCCGTGCTCGTCGACGATTGCGGTGTCCGAGTCCTTCCACCCCTGGTTCTTCAGGCCCACCCGGGAGCGCCGGTGATACTCCAGGAAGCCGTCGCCGTCGCGGTCGGCGTACCGGTCGAGCCAGGCGAGCACTCGACGGGCGGTCGGCAACAGGTCGCGCAGCAGGTCCCGGTCGCCGGTCCAGGCGTAGTACTGGCCGAGGAACACCAGGAAGTCCGGGCCGGTGGACCAGTCACCGTAGTAGGCGCGGAACGGGTCGACCCCGAGGATCGACAGCGGGCCCTGGCGGGCCTCGTGCAGCGGTTTACCCGGCTCCTCGTCGTGCCAGTCGTCGACGCGCCGGCCGACGTGTTCGGCGTTGAGCCGCAGGCTGTCGGCGAGCAGCGTCGGGCCGGCGAGCAACGCCTGCCAGGACGCGGTCATCGTGTCGCGGCCGAAGATCTCCTGGTAGAGAGGCAGGCCCGCCATCGGCGCCGCCGGGCCCGCCGGCTCGCCGAGCGGCAGCACGGCCAGGTCGTCCACGGCGCACCGCCACGCCGCCGTCACGTCGGCGTTGCTGCTGCGCAGCCGGGCGAACTCGTCGGCCAGCCCGACCCGGGCCGCCGCCGTACGGCCGTCGGCCCCCTCGGCCAGGGCGGCGGTGTCCCGGTCGGTGAAGGTGGGCGGTGGGGCCGGCAGCCGTTCCCCGTCGAAGACCGGTTCGACGAGAAGCTCCACCCGACCGCACCCGCCGGGTGTCAGGTGGAGGTCACACTCGAGCGCGCCGGCCGCGTACCGCACCGGCGCGTCGGTCACCACCCGGACGGCGACGGCGCGGTCCAGGTCGTCGCGCAGGTACGTGAAGCACAGCTCCCGCCGGTCGGCGTCCCAGTCGGTACCGACCTCGCCGCGCTGCACCCGGTGCCCCGTCTCCGCCTCGGTGGTGTCGGCGAAGTCCGCGGTGAGGCCGACCCTCAGGCGCAGGGTCAGCGGCGCGTCGGCGTAGCTGGTGACGGTGAACCGGGTGCGCAGCCCCGCGCCGACGAAGCGTTCAACGGTCAGGTACGCCGCGCGGGAGGGCAGCGACTCGCCGTCGCCGAGTTCGGCGTACGAGACCTGCGCGTGCCCCTGGACGGTCGCGGTGCTGAAGGGGACCGGCTCCCGCCCGTCGACGGTGAGCCGCTCGGCGCGCAGCACCCGCGTGTTGCGGGCGTAGAAGCCCTGCGGGTCGGCGCCGGCGATCCGGCCCCTGACGTCGGTGACCAGCGCGCTCCAGCCGCTGGCGAGGTAGAGCAGGTCGGGGCGGACCCGCACGCCGCGGACCGCAGGCATCAGCGGCGACACCGACGCGCCGGGACTACCGGGTGCCCGCCCGCTGCTGCGTACGCCCGCATCCGGCCCCCTCGACGCGGCCCGCTCCCTCGCCCGCCGCGCTGACACCCGGCGGACCTGACGGCCGCAGTTACCCGGCGGCCCGGCCGATACACGTCGGGGACGGGCACCGACGGCGCCGGTCGCGGGGCGCGGGCCGCCGGTTTCCGGAAATTCCAGGCGGCGACCGGTGGCCCGGACGCAGAGTGAGGAGGTGACCAGACGGCCCGCGGACCCTCGGGCGGCGCGGGGCCGGGGCCTACGGTCGTGGCTGCTGGAGGACCTGAACCCGGAGAACCAGGCCGGACCGGGAGCGAGCCCGAAGCTGCCGCACCGGCGGCCCTGGTGGCGGGTGATGTGCCTGACCGGCCTGGACTACTTCTCCACGCTCGGCTACCAACCCGGGATCGCCGCCCTCGCCGCCGGCGTGGTCGCGCCCGTGGCCACCGTCGTGCTGGTGGCCCTCACTCTCTTCGGCGCGCTGCCGGTCTACCGGCGGGTGGCCCGGGAGAGCCCGCACGGCCAGGGTTCGATCGCGATGTTGGAGCGGATCCTGCCGCGCTGGAGCGGGAAGCTGCTCGTCCTGGCGTTGCTCGGGTTCGCGGCCACCGACTTCATCATCACGATCACCCTGTCGGCCGCCGACGCGGCCGCGCACATGCTGGAGAACCCGTACCTGTCCGCGCCGCTGCACGGCCACCAGATCACCGTGACCCTGGTCCTGATCGGCACCCTCGGCGCGGTGTTCCTCAAGGGTTTCCGGGAGGCCATCGGGATCGCGGTGATCCTCGTCGGGGTCTACCTCACGCTCAACCTGGTCGTGATCCTGGTGGCCCTGGAGCGACTCCTGTCCCATCCGCACGTGGTCGCCGACTGGCGCACCCAGCTGTTCACCCAGCATCCCGACCCCATCGCCATCGCCGTGATCGCGTTGCTCGTCTTTCCCCGCCTCGCCCTGGGCCTGTCCGGCTTCGAGACCGGCGTCGCGGTGATGCCGTTGATCAAGGGGCGGCCCACCGACAGCGAGGACCGCCCCCTGGGGCGCATCCAGGGCGCCCGGCGGCTGCTGACCACGGCCGCGGTCATCATGAGCCTGTTCCTGATCACCAGCAGCATCACCACGACCCTGCTCATCCCCGCCGAGGAGTTCCGGCCCGGTGGCTCCGCGAACGGGCGGGCCCTGGCCTTCCTCGCCCACGCCCACCTGGGCGAGGTGTTCGGCAGCGTCTACGACATCAGCACGGTGCTGATCCTCTGGTTCGCCGGCGCGTCCGCCATGGCCGGGCTGCTCAACCTGATCCCCCGCTACCTGCCCCGCTACGGCATGGCGCCGGACTGGACCCGTGCCGTACGCCCGCTGGTGCTCGTCCTCACCGGCGTCTCGTTCCTCGTCACCATCGTCTTCCGGGCCAGCGTCGACGCGCAGGGCGGCGCGTACGCCACCGGCGTGCTGGTGCTGATCACCTCGGCCGCGCTCGCGGTCACCCTGGCCGCCCACCGGCAACGGCAACGGCTGCCCCGACTGATGTTCGGCGTGATCACCGTCGTGCTCGTCTACACCACGATCGACAACATCATCGAGCGGCCGGACGGCGTCAAGATCGCCTCCCTGTTCATCGTGGCGATCATCGGGACGTCCCTGCTGTCCCGGATCCTGCGCAGCACCGAGCTGCGGGTGACCGGCGTCCGTACCGACGAGGTCGCCGACCGGTTCCTGACGGAGGCCGCCGCCCGGGGCGACATCAACATCATCGCCAATGAGCCGCACGAACGCGACGACAAGGAATACCGGATCAAGGAGACCGAGGAGCGCGCGCACAACCGGATCCCGCGCACCGAGCCGGTGCTGTTCCTGGAGGTGACCGTGGCCGACCCGTCCGAGTTCGAGTCCCCCCTCACCGTCAGCGGCGAGGAGCGGTACGGCCACCGGATCCTGCGCGTACAGGGCACCAGCATCCCCAACGCCATCGCGGCGACCCTCCTGCACATCCGCGACGTCACCGGGCGACGGCCGCACGTCTACTTCGACTGGACCGAGAGCAGCCCCGTCGTCGCCCTGCTGCGCTACTTCCTCCTCGGCGAGGGCGAGGTGGCCCCGGTGACCCGGGAGGTGCTGCGCCACGCCGAGCCGGACCCGGGGCGGCGCCCCCGCGTGCACGTCGCCTGAGCCACCACACAGGACACCCCTTCCCGTACGGTGATCACGGGACTACCGTGGGCGTGGCGCTCGTGGCCAGCGGACGGGGGGTGTCCCGGTGGAGGAGTTCGACTACATCGTGGTCGGTGCCGGCTCGGCCGGATGCGTCCTGGCCAACCGGCTGACCGAGGACCCGGGCACCCGGGTGCTCCTGGTCGAGGCCGGCGGTTGGGACCGCAGCCCCTTCGTCCGGATCCCCAAGGGCTTCAGCCGCCTCATGGACGACCGGCGCACCGCCTGGCACTACCCGGCGGAGGTCGCGCCCGGGCAGCGGGAGACCTGGCAGCGTGGGCGCCTGGTCGGCGGCTCCAGCTCGATCAACGGCATGATCTACGCCCGCGGCGACCGGGTCGACTACGACGGCCTGGAACGGCTCGGCAACCCCGGCTGGGGTTGGGACACCATGCTGCCGATCTTCAAGCGGTTGGAGGACAACCCGCTCGGTGCCTCCGAGGTGCGCGGCGCGGGCGGGCCGCTGCGGCTGTCGACGGCCACCGGCACCGACGAGCTGTGCGAGGAGACGATCGCGGCCGGCGTCGAGCTGGGCTGGCGCCGCGCGGACGACCTCAACGCCGCCGACGACGAGCGCATCGGCTACGTCATGGCGACGATCCGCGACGGCCGCCGGTCCAGCGCCGCCGACGCCTTCCTGCACCCGGTGCGCGACCGGCCCAACCTGACCGTCGCGGTGAACACCGTGGTGCTGCGCGTGGTCGTCGAGGACGGCCGGGCCGTCGGGGTGCGCGCCCGCCGCGACGGGCGGACGGTCGACTACCGGGCGGCCGCCGAGGTCGTCCTCGCCGCCGGCGCCATCGCCACGCCGCAGCTGCTCCAGGTCTCCGGGATCGGCCCGGCCGACACCCTGCGCGAGGCCGGGGTGACGGTGCTGGTCGACCGACCCCGGGTGGGCACCGGCCTGCGCGAGCACCGGCCGATGGTGGCGCAGTTCCGGCTCGCCGCCCGGGGCGGCTACAACCCGCTGCTCAACAGCCCGCTCGGGCAGGGTCGCGCCGCGCTGCGCTACCTGTTCACCCGGCGGGGCCCACTCGCGCTGCCGGTACACGACGTCGGGGCGTTCTTCCGATCCGGTCCCGACGTCGACCACCCGGACGCGCAGCTGCTGATGGCGCCGTTCTCGGCCGCGCCCCGCCGGGAGGGCCAGGCGTTGGAGCTGGAGCGTGAGCCGGGTCTGATGGGCCTGGTCACGGTCACCCGACCCGACAGCGAGGGCAGCCTCGCCATCACGTCGGCCGACCCGGGGACACCTCCTCGGATCGTCGCCAACTACTTCGGCACCGACCACGACCGTCGCCGCGCGGTCGCCGCGTTCCGGAGGATGCGGGAGCTGTTCGCCACCGGGCCCATCGCCAAACGGATCGCCGTGGAGACCCTCCCCGGGCCCGCGGTGCAGGACGACGAGGACATCGTCCGGGCCGCGGTGGAGCACGGCTACTGCGGCTACCACGCCGTGGGCACCTGCGCGATGGGCCCCGACGACGAGTCGGTGGTCGACCCGCAGCTGCGCGTCCGGGGCGTGGACGGCCTGCGGATCGCCGACGCCTCCGTGCTGCCGGTGCTGGTCTCGGGCTACCTCAACGCGCCGGTGATGGCGCTCGCCTGGCGCGCCGCCGACCTGATCCGCGGGGCCTGAGCGCGCGGCTGTCGCCGGTCGGACAGCCGCGCCGACGTTGGGCCGATGTACACCCTCCACCGGCACCGCCAGCATGGACGAAGAGGCTGGTCGATGCGCCGCTCTCCGGCGGTGCCATGATTCCACGAGGGAGCCCTCCATGCGTCCGACATCCACGACGAGACGGTTGCACCGCCTGCTGCTCGTACCCGTCCTCATCCTCGGCACCACCGCGCTCGCCCCGGCGACGGCCGGCGTCGCGTCGCCCGGCGACGCTTCGACGACGGCGGCGGCAGCGCCCGCGATGGCGGCCGGCTGGACGCCGGTCCCCGGTCAGGCCCAGGCCCGGTCCCGCCCCGGCACCGCCGTCTACGGCGGCGATCTGTGGGTCTTCGCCCGCGGCCCCGCCGGCACCGTGCGGACGAACCGGTACACGCTGCTGACCGACCAGTGGTCCGGCTGGTCCACCGTGCCCGGCTCGGCCGGAGCGACGTCCGCGCCGGTCGCCGCGGTGCACGGCGGTGACCTGCGGCTCTTCGTGCGGGGCAGCGGCGGCACGATCCGGTTCGCCCGCTACAGCCTGGCCACCGGCGAGTGGTCCGGCTGGTCCGCGATAGCCGGTTCGGCCGGTGCGGCCGCCGCGCCGGCGCTGTCGGTCTACGGCGGCGACCTGTGGGTGTTCGCCCGCACCTCCGCCGGCAAGCTGCGGGCCAACCGGTACACGCTGCTGACCGACCAGTGGTCCGGCTGGTCCACCGTGCCCGGCTCGGCCGGAGCGACGTCCGCGCCCGCGACCGCCGTCTACGGCGGTGACCTGTGGCTCTTCGTCCGGGGCGCGCAGGGCGCCGTCCGGACCGCCCGCTACACCCTGGTCGACGACCAGTGGTCGGGCTGGTCCGCGGTGCCGGGCCAGGCCGGCGCCACCTCCGCACCCGCGACCGCCGTCCACGGCGGCGACCTGCACGTGATCGTGCGCGGCTCGGGTGGCAACCTCCGCGCCGGCCGCTACACGTTGACCACCGGTGAGTGGTCGGCCTGGTCGGAGGTGGCTGCCGGACCGGGCGTGTCGGCTCCGGCCACCGCCACCTACGGCGGGGTGCTGCGGCTGTTCGTCCGCGGCGGGCAGGGGCGCGTCTTCCAGTACCCGCTCGGCTGACGGGCCGCCCGCGTGGCGCTCGGACCCGTGGTCGCGGCTCCCCCACCGTCGGGAGCGCGGCCGCGGGTCCGTGCGCGGAGCAGGGGCGGTCAGGGTCGGGGCGGCGCCGGCACGACGACCACGTGCAGGTTGCGGGGGCCGTGCACGCCCTCGACGCGGTCGAGTTCGATGTCGCTGGTGGCCGACGGGCCGCTGATCCAGGTCAGCGGGCGGCGGGGGTCGAGGCGGGCGATCGCGTCCGGGACGGCGGCCACGACCTGATCGGCGCGCAGCACGCAGACGTGCACGTCGGGCAGGAGGGTGATGACCCGGCGGCCCTGGTCGGGAGAGGCGTCGAGGATGATGGTGCCGGTCTCGGCGACGGCGACGGCCGCGCCGGTGACCACGCCGTCGAGCGCCGCGAGCCGCTCGGGGTCCAGCCCGTCGTCGGTGACCGCGTCGACGGTGTCGGGCAGCCACCGCGTGGGCAGCCCCGGGGGCACGACGATCCGCCGGCCGCCGAGGACCCGGTCCACCACCCGCGCGACCTCGGCGTCGACGCAGCGGTGCACGGTGGCGCGGTAGTCGACGAGTCGGTCGACGAGCAGGTCGATGTCGGCGGCGAGGGAGCCGGCGGGCCGATAGTCGCGGGGCGGCTCGGCGGGGCCGGCCGGGGCGGCGCCGCGGGCGGCGCGGAGGCGGGCGAGGACGATCTCGCGGGACGGGTTCACCGGTTGGCCCACCAGTCGCGGAAGGTCTCGGGGGGCGGTGTGGGCAGGTCACGACCCAGGGTCCAGCCCGACAGCGGCGGGGGCAGACCCCGACCGCGCCGGCCCGCGAACCGGGTCAGCCGCGCCGCGCGCTGCGCGGCCGCGTACAGGACGGGGTGGTCCATGGTGTACGCGGCGGCGGCCATGACGGTCGCCTCGGCCCTCGGGTGGGGCGCCTGGGCGCGCAGGTGAACCAGGAGTTCCGGAATGTTGATCTTCACCGGGCAGGCGTCGTAGCAAGCGCCGCAGAGCGACGACGCGTACGGCAGCGAGGCGTTGTCGGCCACGCCGGTGAGCTGCGGCGACAGCACCGCGCCGATCGGCCCCGGATACACCGACCCGTACGCGTGCCCGCCGGCGCGCTCGTAGACGGGGCAGACGTTGAGGCAGGCCGAGCAGCGGATGCAGTGCAACGCCTGCCGCCCCACCTCGTCGGCGAGCACCGCGCTGCGCCCGTTGTCCAGCAGCACCAGGTGGACGTTCTGCGGCCCGTCACCCGGGGTGACGCCCGTCCACATCGAGGTGTAGGGGTTCATCCGCTCCCCCGTCGAGGCGCGGGGCAGCAGTTGCAGGAACACCTCCAGGTCACGCCAGGTCGGCACCACCTTCTCCACACCCATCACGGTGATCAGTGTCTCGGGCAGGGTGAGGCACATCCGCCCGTTGCCCTCCGACTCCACGACCGCGAGGGTGCCGGTCTCGGCGACGGCGACGTTCGCGCCGGACACGGCGACGGGGGTGGTCAGGAACGTCTGCCGCAGATAGCGACGCGCCGCGGCGGCCAGGGCCGCGGGCTCGTCGGTCAGCCCGGGGTCCACACCGGGCATGGCCCGCAGGAAGATCTCCCGGATCTCCGCCCGGTTGCGGTGGATCGCGGGCACCAGGATGTGGCTGGGCCGGTCCTCGCCCAACTGCACGATCAGCTCGGCCAGATCGGTCTCCACGGCGGTGATCCCGGCGGCCGCCAGGGCCTCGTTGAGGCCGATCTCCTGGGTCGCCATCGACTTGACCTTGATCACCCGGTCGCTGCCGGTCGCGGCGACCAGCTCGGTCACGATGCGGTTGGCCTCCACCGCGTCGGCGGCCCAGTGCACGGTGCCGCCGGCCGCGACGACCGCCGCTTCCAACTGCTCCAGCAGCTCCGGCAGGCGGGCCATCACATCCGCCTTGATCGCCGACCCCGCCGCCCGCAGCCGCTCCCAGTCGGGCAACTCGGCGATGACCGCCCCCGACTTGCCCCGGATCGTGGTGGTCGCGTGGCGAAGGTTGCGGCGCAGTTGCGGGTCGGCGAGGCCGCGCCGGGCGGCGGCCGGGAACGGCTCGTCGCCGCGCAGGTGGCCGACGCCGGGGGGCGCGGTCGCCGGCATGCCGAGGAAGGTCCGGGTCATGACCGCACCACCGGGCGCCGATTCGCGTACACGGTCTCGCTGCTCTCCGTCGCGGCCAGGATCTCGGCGAGGTGGACCGTGCGTACGCCGGCGCGCAGCCGGCTCAGCCCACCGCCGATGTGCATGAGGCAGGACGAGTCACCGGCGGCACACACGTCGGCGCCGGTGGCGAGCACGTGCCGGAGCTTGTCGGCCAGCATCGCCGTCGACGTGTCCGCGTTCTTCACCGCGAAGGTGCCACCGAACCCGCAGCACTGCTCCGCCTGCGGCAACTCCACCAGGTCCAGGCCCCGGACCGCCCGCAGCAGCCGCAGGGGCCGCTCCCCCACCCGCAGCATGCGCAGGGAGTGACAGGTCGGGTGGAACGTGACCCGGTGCGGATAGTAGGCGCCGACGTCGGTCACCCCCAGCACGTCGACCAGGAACTCCGACAACTCGAACGTCCGTCGCGCCACCTCGTCCGCCTGCGCGGCCAGCCGCTCGTCGCCGGCCCGGCGGGCCACCGTCGCGTGCTGGTGACGCACCGAGCCCACGCAGGAGCCCGACGGCGCCACCACCACGTCGTAGGGCGCGAACGTCCGCACGTGCCGGCGGACCAGCGGCAGCGCCTGCGCCGGATAGCCCGTGTTCACGTGCATCTGCCCGCAGCAGGTCTGCGCCTCGGGAAACACCACCGTGTGGCCCAGCCGCTCCAGCAGCCGCACCGTCGCCACGGCCGCGGTGGGAAACATCGTGTCGGCCAGGCACGTCACGAACAGCGCGACCCGCATGGTCACCCGCCCATCCGATGTTCGACGGCCGCCAGGCACGCCTCCGATGTTTGCGCCTGAGGTTACAAAGGACGTTCCCGAGAAACAAGACTTCGCCCGACCGGCTCGCCGCGGACACCCCCGGGCACCCGCCTGAGCAGCCACGCCGTCGCCGGGGCGTCGGCGGCTCGACCGCCCGACGCGGATCGCGGCCTTGTGGACCGCCAGACGCCCTGATAGACATCGGATGTATTGCTGATGCGTTGCGAGACGGCGACTGGGGGCGACAGGTGAGACTGTTGCGGGTGGGCGCACCGGGGCAGGAGGCCCCGGCGCTGCTGGACGACGGTGGGCGGCTACGCGACCTCCGCGGGGTCGCCGACGACATCGACGGCGCGTTCCTGGCCGCCGACGGCCTGGCCCGGCTGGCCACGGCCACGGTGGACGACCTGCCGGTGCTCGACCGCACCGACCTGCGGGTCGGCCCACCCCTGCGCCCCGGCAAGGTCGTCTGCATCGGCCTGAACTACCGGGACCACGCCGCCGAGACGGGTGCGCCGCTGCCCGCCGAGCCGGTGGTCTTCCTGAAGGCACCCGACACGGTCGTCGGCCCCGACGACACCGTGCTGGTGCCCCGCGGCAGCACCAAGACCGACTGGGAGGTCGAGCTCGCCGTCGTCATCGGACGTCCCGCGCGCTACCTGACCAGCGCCGAGGAGGCGTTGGCGTGCGTCGCCGGCTACGCGGTGGCCAACGACGTGTCGGAGCGGGAGTTCCAGTTGGAACGCGGTGGGCAGTGGGACAAGGGCAAGTCCTGCGAGACCTTCAACCCGCTCGGGCCGTGGCTGGTCACCGCCGACGAGATCCCGGACCCGCAGAATCTCGGGCTGCGGCTGTGGGTCAACGGCGAGCTGCGGCAGGACGGCTCGACGAAGGACATGGTCTTCCCGGTGGCCGAGATCATCCGCTACCTGAGCTGGTTCATGGTGCTGCACCCGGGCGACGTCATCAACACCGGCACCCCGGCCGGGGTCGCCCTCGGCCAACCGGACCCGAAGCCGTACCTGACCGCCGGCGACGTCATCGAGCTGGAGATCGACGGCCTCGGTCGGCAACGCCAGGTGGTGGGGCAGGCATGATCTTCACCGCCCTCGACATCGCCGACCTCCGCTTCCCGACCTCGCTCTCCCTCGACGGCTCCGACGCGATGAACCCCGACCCGGACTACTCGGCCGCGTACGTGGTGATCCGCACCGACGGCGCGGACGGCCACGAGGGGCACGGCTTCGCCTTCACCATCGGCCGCGGCAACGACGTGCAGGCCGCGGCGATCGCGTCGCTGCGCCCGTACGTGGTGGGCCGGCCCGTGGCCGCGGTCCTCGCCGACCTCGGCGGCCTCTGGCGCGACCTCGTCCACGACTCGCAGCTGCGGTGGCTCGGCCCGGAGAAGGGCGTCATGCACATGGCGATCGCCGCGGTCGTCAACGCGCTGTGGGACCTGCGCGCCAAGCGCGAAGGGCTGCCCCTGTGGCAGCTGCTGAGCCGGCTGAGCCCGGAGGAGCTGGTCGACCTGGTCGACTTCCGCTACCTCAGCGACGCGTTGACCCGCGAGGAGGCCCTGGCCATCCTCCGCGCCGCGCAACCCGGGCGTGCCGCGCGCGAGGAGCACCTGCTGCGGGAGGGCTTCCCCGCCTACACGACCTCCCCCGGCTGGCTCGGCTACGACGACGACAAACTGCGCCGGCTCTGCAAGGAGGCGGTCGCCGACGGCTTCGGCCAGATCAAGCTGAAGGTCGGCGCCGACCTTGCCGACGACGTACGGCGGATGACCATCGCCCGGCAGATCTGCGGGCCGGACTTCCGCATCGCCGTCGACGCCAACCAGCGCTGGGACGTGCCGACCGCCATCACCTGGATGCGGGAGCTGGCGACCTTCGACCCGTACTGGGTGGAGGAGCCGACCAGCCCGGACGACGTGGTCGGTCACGCGACGATCGCCCGGGAGCTGGCGCCGATCCGCGTCGCCACCGGTGAGCACATCGCCAACCGGGTGGTGTTCAAGCAGCTGCTTCAGCTCGGCGCGGTCTCGTACGTCCAGATCGACGCGACCCGGGTCGGCGGGGTCAACGAGAACCTCGCCATCCTGCTGCTGGCGGCGAAGTTCGGCGTCCCGGTCTGCCCGCACGCCGGCGGGGTGGGCCTGTGCGAGCTGGTCCAGCACCTGTCGATGGTCGACTACGTGGCGGTCGCCGGTGACCTCAACGACCGGGTCATCGAGTACGTGGACCACCTGCACGAGCACTTCGTCGACCCCGTGGTCATCCGCCGGGGCCGCTACATCGCGCCGACCGCGCCCGGCTTCAGCGCGACGATCCACCCGCGGACGCTGACCGAGTACGCGTACCCGGACGGCCCGGTGTGGTCCGGCACGGCATCGAGCGGGGTCGCCCGCCGGCCGCGGCCGCGGCGGGCGGAGGAGGAGACCAACCATGGCTGAGTTCAGCGGCCTGGCGGCGGTGGTGACCGGCGGGGCGTCGGGCATCGGCCTGGCGACCGCGACCCTGCTCGCCGGCCGTGGCGCACGGGTGGCCTGCCTGGACCTGCACCCGGAGGGGATTCCCGAGCCCCTGCTCGGCCTGGCCGCCGACGTCACCGACGACGCCGCCGTCCGCGCGGCCGTCGCCGCGGCGGCGGAGGCGTTGGGCGGCATCGACGTCCTGGTCAACAACGCGGGTGTCGGGGCGGCGGGCACGGTGGAGGCCAACTCGGACGAGGAGTGGCACCGGGTGTTCGACGTCAACGTGGTCGGCCTCGTCCGGGTCACCCGGGCCGCGCTCCCCCACCTGCGCGCGTCGGCCCACGCCGCGATCGTCAACACCTGCTCGGTGGCGGCGACCGCCGGCCTGCCGCAACGCGCGCTGTACAGCGCGAGCAAGGGCGCCGTGCAGGCGCTCACCCGGGCGATGGCCGCCGACCACCTGAGCGAGGGCGTCCGGGTCAACTGCGTGAACCCCGGCACGGCGGACACCCCCTGGGTGCGGCGGCTGCTCGACGCCGCCGACGATCCGGCGGCGGAGCTGGCCGCGCTGCGGGCCCGCCAGCCCGCCGGGCGGCTGGTGACCGCCGACGAGGTGGCCGCCGCGATCGCGTACCTGGCGAGCCCCCTGGCCGGCGCGACGACCGGGAGCGTGCTGGCCGTCGACGGGGGGATGCAGGGCCTGCGGCTGCGTCCGTCCCCGCCGCCCGCCTGAACATCCGATGTACGTCGGCATCCTGATCTGACCTGTCCCGCGAAATCCCGCAGAAGGGTCTTGCGAGCGTCGATATCGGCTGATAGACATCCGATGTATTAACAGCGTGTTTCCCGCATGCCTCCGCGACGCGTTCACCGCATCCACACCGGACTGGAGGACCACCGTGAGACATTCCGTCAGGACGCCGATCGGGATCGCGCTCGCCGCGATCCTCGCCCTCGGCACCGCCGGCTGCGGCGAGTCGTCGAACGGCGCCGGTGGGAAGGCCGGGTCGGGTCCGCAGATCGGCATCGACCTGCCCCGCGCCGACACCGACTTCTGGAATTCCTACGCCAAGTACGTCCCCCAGTTCGCCGACGAGTACGACATCAACCTGATGTCCCCCACCAGCTCGCAGAACGACGTCGCCAAGCTCGTCGCCAACGTCCAGGCGATGACCAGCCAGGGCGCCAAGGCGATCGTGATGGCGCCCCAGGACACCGGCGCGATCGCCTCCACCCTGGACACCCTGGAGAACCGCAAGATCCCGGTGGTCTCGGTCGACACCCGCCCCGACAAGGGCAAGGTCTTCATGGTCGTCCGCGCGGACAACCGGGCCTACGGGCAGAAGGCCTGCGAGTTCCTGGGCGAGAAGCTCGGCGGCACCGGCAAGGTGATCGAGTTCCAGGGTTCGCTCTCCTCCATCAACGGCCGGGACCGGTCGGAGGCCTTCGCGGAGTGCATGCGGGCGAAGTTCCCCGGCATCACCATCTTCGAGGAGCCGACCGACTGGGAGGGGCCCAAGGCCGCGGCGGCGCTGCAGACCCGCCTGGCCCAGCACCCCGACATCAGGGGGATCTACATGCAGGCCGGTGGCGCATTCCTTGCGCCGACACTGCAGGTGCTGCGGTCGAAGAACCTGCTGGTCCCGCCGACGGACCCGAAGCACATCTTCGTCGTCTCCAACGACGGCATCCCGCAGGAGTTCGAGGCGATCCGCAAGGGCGAGATCGACGCCACCGTCTCCCAGCCGGCCGACCTCTACGCCAAGTGGGCGCTCTACTACGCGAAGGCGGCCGTCGAGGGCAAGACCTTCCAGCCCGGGCCGACCGACCACGACAGCACCATCATCGACGTCGGCAACGGGCTGGAGGACCAGCTCGCGGCCCCGCTGGTGACCAAGGAGAACGTCGACGATCCGGCGCTCTGGGGAAACCAGATCGGCAAGTGATGACCGGTCGCGATGAGGGCACGGGCGCCGCGGTCGGGGTCGCCCCCGCCGCGGAGGCCCGCGGTGTCTCCAAACGGTACGGCGCGACCGTCGCGCTGGACTCCGCCGGCCTCGTCGTGCGGGCCGGCGAGACCCACGCGCTGGTCGGGCGCAACGGCGCCGGCAAGTCCACCCTGGTGTCGATCCTGACCGGCCTGCAACGACCGGACAGCGGCGAGATCAGCTTCGACGGCGCGCCGGCGCCCGCGCCGGCCGACCGGGACGCCTGGCGGCAACGCGTCGCCTGCGTCTATCAGAAGTCCACCATCATCCCCGCGCTCACGGTCGCGGAGAACCTCTTCCTCAACCGGCAGGCCGGCCGCGGCCCGATCGACTGGCGCGGGCTGCGGCGGCGCGCCGCCGACCTGCTGGGCGGATACGGCGTGGAGGTCGATCCGGCCGCGCCGGCCGGCTCGCTCACCGTCGAGCAGCGCCAGCTCGTCGAGATCGCGCGGGCGCTCTCGTTCGGCGCCCGGTTCATCATCCTCGACGAGCCGACCGCGCAGCTCGACGCCGCCGCGATCGACCGACTCTTCGGCCGGATGCGGGAGCTGCGGGCCGCCGGGGTCACCTTCCTGTTCATCTCGCACCACCTCCAGGAGGTCTACGAGGTGTGTCAGGCGGTGACCGTGCTGCGCGACGCCCGACACATCCTCACCCAGCCGGTCACGGCGATCTCCCGCGACGAACTGGTCGCCGCGATGACCGGCGACACCGGCCCGGCGCTCACCACCGGAACCGACCGGCCACCGGTCCCGCGGACCGCCCCGGTGGTGCTCGACGTGGCCGACCTGCGGCTCGCCGGTCACTACGAGGACGTCGACCTGACCGTACGGGCCGGCGAACTGGTCGGCGTGATCGGTTCGGCCAGCAGCGGGAAGGTGGCGCTCGCCGAGACGGTCGCCGGGCTGCGCCGGGCCGACGCCGGCACGGTGACGATCGCCGGCGGCGCCCCGAAGCCGGGCAGCGTGCCCGCCGCGCTCGCCGCCGGGCTCGGCTACCTACCGCAGGACCGGCACCGGGAAGGACTCGTGCCGCTGCTGTCGGTGGCCGAGAACGCCACCCTGCCGATCGCCGACCGGCTCGGCCCCGCCGGGATCGTCGCGCCCGCCCGGCAGCGCGCCGCCGCCGAACGCATGATCCGGACGTACGACATCAAGACCGACGGACCGCACCAGCCGGTCAGCGGCCTCTCCGGCGGCAACGCCCAGAAGGTCGTCCTGGCCCGGGCCCTGGCCAACGAACCCCGGGTGCTCGTGCTGGTGAACCCCACCGCCGGGGTGGACGTCCGCTCCAAGGCGTCGCTGCTCGACGCCGTCGCCGGGGCCGCGGCCGGGGGCACCGGCGTGCTGATCGTCTCCGACGAGCTCGACGACCTGCGCTCGTGCGACCGGGTGCTGGTGATGTTCCACGGTCGGACCGTCCGGGAGGTGCCCCGAGGTTGGACGGACGCCGAACTGGTGGCCGCAGTGGAGGGAGTGGAGCAGCCGTGACCGGCACCCAGACGATCGTCAAGCCCCCGGCACCGCGCGGCGACCGGCCCCGCGCCGGACGGCTCCCCCTGGCCCGCCTGCGGGACCTCGCGTTGGTCCCCGCCATCCTGCTGCTCGTCGTGGTGGGCGCGATCATCGACCCGGTGTTCCTCAGCGCCGCCAACATCACCAACGTGCTGCAGCAACAGACCGAACTGGCGCTGCTCGTGCTCGCCGAGGCGATCATCCTCATCGCCGGCAAGTTCGACCTGTCGTTGGAGTCGACCATCGGGCTGGCGCCGGCGCTGGCCGTCGCACTGGTCATCCCGGCGGCCAGCAACGGGCTGGGCACCGAGCTGCCGGCCAGCCTGGCCATCGTCCTCTGCCTGCTCACCGGTCTGGTGGTCGGCGCGTTCAACGGCCTGCTGATCCTGCGGTTCAAGCTGTCCGCGTTCATCGTGACCCTGGGCATGCTGATCGTGCTGCGGGGCCTGCAGATCGGGATCACCGGCGGGCAGAACCTGTTCGACATCCCGCCCTCGGTGCTCTACCTGGGCAGCGCGGTCTGGCTCGGCGTGCCCGCGTCGATCTGGATCAGCGGCACCCTGTTCCTGGTGGGCGTCGTCGCGCTCGGCTTCTTCCGGCACGGGCGGGCCGTCTACGCCATCGGCGGCAACACCGACGCGGCCCGCGCCGCCGGCATCCGCACCGACCGCGTGGTCTGGGTCGTCCTGATGATCGGTGGCCTGCTGGCGGCGTTGGCGGGCCTGCTGATGACCGGCCGGCTCGGCTCGGTCGCCGCCGCGCAGGGCGACGGCATGATCTTCACGGTCTTCGCCGCCGCGGTGATCGGCGGGATCAGCCTCGACGGTGGCAAGGGGACGCTCTTCGGCGCCCTCTGCGGCGTCATCGTCCTCGGTCTGATCAACAACATCCTGACCCTCGCCGGGGTCTCCGCCCAGTGGATCCAGGCGATCTACGGCGGCATCATCCTGGTCGCCCTGATCCTGGCCCGCCTCACCTCCGGCAAGGCCCAGGACTAGATGGTCACCGCCGGCGCCGGGCAGCTCCCGGCGCCCGGGTCGGTGCCGGAGAGGAGCTCCGCCCATGCCGCGGATCGCCCTGCACACCCGGCTGAAGCCGGGCAGCGAACGCGAGTACGACGAGGTCCACGCCAGCATCCCCGCGGAGCTGGCGGCGGCGTTGCGCGCCGCCGGGGTGCACGACTGGACGATCTGGCGCGACGGCCGGGACCTGTTCCACCTGGTGGAGGTCGAGGACTACCAGCGGATGCGGCACGAGCTGCGCGACCACCCGGTGAACGTGGCCTGGCAGGCCCGGATGGCGGCGCTGCTCGACGTGCCGGACGACTACTCGGGCACGGACTCCGGGCTGTCCCTGGTCTGGGCCCTGTCCGCGGAGCGGGACGGGGCCGCGGCGTGACCCGCGTGGGACGGTCGGCGGTGACCGTGAGTGGGCTCGGTCTCGGCTGCGCCCAGCTCGGCAACCTCTACACGTCGATCGGTGACGCCGACGCCGCCGCCACCGTGGCGGCCGCCTGGGACTGCGGCATCCGCTACTTCGACACGGCACCGCACTACGGTCTCGGGCTGTCCGAGCGTCGCCTCGGTGACGCGCTGCGCGGCCTGCCCCGCGCGGCGTACACGGTCAGCACGAAGGTCGGCCGGCTGCTCGTACCCGACCCGGGCGGCGCCGACCGTCGCGACCCGGAGGGCTTCGACGTGGCGGCCGACCACCGGCGGGTGTGGGACTTCACCGCCGACGGCGTGCGTCGCTCGCTGGACGCGAGCCTGGCGCGGCTCGGCCTCGACCGGATCGACATCGTGCTGATCCACGACCCGGAGGACCACCAGGAAGCGGCGCTGACGCAGGCCTACCCGGCGCTGCACGAGCTGCGGGCGCAGGGCGTGGTCGGCGCGATCGGGGTCGGGTCGAAGGACTGGCGGGTGCTGCACCGCTTCGTCGCCGGCACCGACGTCGACGCGGTGATGGTGGCCGGCCGCTACACCCTGCTGGAGCAGCCCGCTCTCGACACGCTGCTCCCCGAGTGCGCGCGCCGGGACGCCTCGGTGTTCAACGTCGGCGTGTTCAACAGCGGCCTGCTCGCCGTGTCCCGCCCCCACACCGGCCTGCCCTACGAGTACGGCGACGTGCCGCCCGCGGTGCTCGACCGGGCCTGGGCGATCGCCGACGTCTGCGCCCGGCACGGCACCACGCTGCCGGCCGCGGCGCTCGCCTTCGCCGCCGCGCATCCGGCGGTCGCAGCGGTCGTCGTGGGTGCCCACGGCCCCGAACAGGTGCGACGCAACACCGCGCTGGCGGCGGCGGAGCCGCCGGAGGCCGGATTCTGGTCGGAGCTGATCGCCGAGGGCCTGCTGCGCCCCGACGCGCCGCTGCCCACCCCGGTCGGTGCCGCATGATCGTCGACGCGCACCACCACCTGTGGCGGATCGAGGACGGCTACCGGTGGCTCGACGCTCCGGAGCTCACCCCGATCCGGCGTTCGTTCGGCCCCGACGACCTGCGGCGGGAGCTGTCGGCCGCCGGGGTGACCCGCACCGTCCTGGTGGAGGGGGGCCGCTGCGACACCGCCGAGGCGGCCGTGCTGCTCGCGTACGCGCGGTCCTCGGCGGAGATCGCCGGGGTGGTCGCCTGGGTCGACCCCGCCGATCCCGCGCTCGCCGATACCATCGCCGGCTACCGCCGGTCGCCCGGCGGGGACCTCCTGGTCGGCGTTCGGCCGCAGCTGCAGGCCGAGACGGACCCGGACTATCTGGACCGCGAGCCGGTCCGGCGTGGTCTGCGCACCGTCGCCGAGGCCGGGCTGGTTTTCGACGCGGTGGTCCGGGCCGACCAGCTGCCGGCCCTCGCCCGGGCCGCCCGCGACGTCCCCGAGCTGCGGTTCGTCCTCGACCACCTGGGCAAGCCCCGGATCCGGGACGGGGCGTCGGGGCTGGCCGAGTGGGCCGCGCCGATCGCCGCGCTCGCCGCGTCGCCGAACGTCACCGCCAAGCTGTCCGGGCTGGTCACCGAGGCGGACTGGGCCGGGTGGCGGGTGGCCGACCTGAAACCGTTCGTGGCCGAGGCGGTCGAGCGGTTCGGACCGCAACGGCTGATGTTCGGGTCCGACTGGCCGGTGTGCCGGCTCGCCGCCGACTACCAGCGGGTGCTGTCGGCGCTGGACGAGGCGCTGCCGCCACTGTCGGCCGCCGAGCGGGCGGCCGTGTTCGGCGACACCGCCGTACGCGCCTACCGGCTGCGGTGGTGAAGGGCCTCATACTCTGCGGTACGGAACAGGGTGGAGGAGAACGTGGCAGTCACGGACGAGGCGATCGACAAGATCAAGCAGATGATCGTCGCCGGCGAGTTGCGCCCGGGTGACCGCCTGCCGCGCGAGCCCGACCTGGCCGAACGGCTCGGCCTGTCCCGCAACTCGCTGCGGGAGGCGGTCAAGGCGCTGTCGCTGATCCGGGTCCTGGACGTGCGGCAGGGCGACGGGACGTACGTGACGAGCCTGGACCCGGCGCTGCTGCTCGACGCCCTGAGCTTCGTCGTCGACTTCCACCGCGACGACACCGTGCTGGAGTTCCTGGAGGTCCGGCGGATCCTCGAACCCGCCGCGACCGCGCTCGCCGCGCAGCGGGCCTCCGCGGCGGACGTCCACGCGCTGCGTGCCGTCCTGGACCGGCTGGGCGACGACCCGACCGTCGACGAGTTGGTCGCGAACGACCTGGAGTTCCATCGGCTCATCGCGGTCTGCGCGGGGAACAACGTGCTCACGTCGCTGCTCGACAGCCTCTCCGGCCCGACCACCCGCGCCCGGATCTGGCGAGGTCTCACCCAGGAGGGCGCGGTCGCCAAGACCCGCGAACAGCACGCGGCGATCCTGGAGGCGGTCGCCTCCGGGCAGGCCGAGCTGGCCCGGTCGTGGGCGACGGTGCACGTCGCCGGCGTGGAGCAGTGGCTGCACCGGGCGCTGTGACCACTCGGGCCGTCGGTGCCGCCGATACCGGGCGCGCGGCGGCCACCCACCCGGCCGCGCCCACCCGGGGCGGCCGCCCACCCGGGTGACGCCGGTCGGGCGCCGGTGCCCGGGTGGGCGACCCCGTGCTCAGCGGACGTGCACGAAGACCGGGTTCGAGTAGAACCAGAGGTCGTCCCACGGGCTCTCCAGCCCGTCGGCGAGCGGCTCCATCTCGTCGGTGCTGGTGCCGCGCACCCGGGCGTACAGGTCCGTCTCCACACCGCGCAGCGTGTGCCGGATGACGTACTCGGCACCCTGCCGACGCCAGTCGCGGGGGCCGAACCGGGCCACCACCTTGGTGGTGGGGTTGGTGTCGGCGTCCAGGTTGGCGCTCGGGCCGGTGATCTGGCCGACGATCAGGTCGACCCGGCGCACCTCCGGACGGTCGCCGTGGGCGTTGACGCCGTCCAGCGGCCGGAACCGGATCTCGATCTCGACGTCGCTGCGGTTGCGGCGGGTCAGCGTGATCGTCTCGCCGGTCGCGGCGGTGCGGCCCTGGCTCTTCGCCGTCAGGTCGAGGCTCGTGATCAGGTCGCCGGTGGTGACGAAGATCCGGCCGTTGCGCAGGCCGTCCATGATGTCGGCGTAGTCCTGCCGCGCGTGCACGTAGGTCTTGCTGTACTCGCCCGGCCAGAAGTCCGAGCCACCCCGGGTCCAGTGCACGTGCGAGTCGGAGGTCGCGGTGATCCACCAGCGCCGGCCCTCGCCGAGCAGCGAGTCCCACAGGCCACCGACCCGGGCGGTCATCTGGTCGAAGCCACCGTGGGTCGGGTAGTTGCCGTAGCCGCCGCGCTTGCCGCCGTTGAGCGGGCCGGCCTGGTGGCCGGGCGCGCCCTCGAAGCCGACGTAGACCTCCGGCGCGACGTTGTGCCCGTTGCGGAACTCACGCGGGGTGTCCTGTCCGTACACGCCGAGGCCGGGTGCCGACCGGGAGGCGTGGTGCGCGATCACCAGCGGCTGGTGCGGCATGCCCCGGGCGACCTTCAGGAACTCGATCATCTTCCCCTCGGTGTCCCGGCTCGGGTCCGTGGGGAAGGCGTCGTACTTGGCGAACCGGCTCTCCAGCTCGAAGAGCATCTTCGCCTCGTCGTTGTGCCGCGGGATCATCAGCGTGTGGTGGTCCAGGGCCGGAGCGTCGAACTCCATGCCCCAGAACTGCAGCACCTCGGGGACCAGCTTCCGCGACAGCAGCAGGTCCGGGTACGCCTGCTCCAGGTTGACCTTGGAGTGGGTCGGCCCGCCGTGGTCGGTGCACATGGCCCAGGTCAGGCCGAAGTTCTTGGCCATGATGGCGTTGGTGACGATCGGGTAGACCGCGTCGGCGCCCTTGTGGAACTTCGGCGGGTTGACCGAGGTGTCGAACTCACCGCTGTACTCCGAGTGCACGTGGTGGTCGCCCGCCCGCCACGACCGCTTGCCCGAGTCGCCGGGCTTGGCGGGGCCCCGCTCGTCCTCCTCGGCGTACGCCGCGGTCGCGCCGACCAGCGGGCTCGCGGCGGCCAGCGTCGCGCCGACGCCCGCGTACTTGACCAGCTGCCGTCGGGAGAGCTGCGACCGCTCGGTGTTCTCCAGATCCTTCTCCGGCACGATGACGCACTCCTCGCTCACATGGTTGCCTGTCTCAACCAGACAGCCTTCGCAGCGTGGTTGAACCGGGCCTGTACGGGACACGCGCGGCGAATGAACAGCGGCGCGATCTCCGCTGACGGCGGTGACTCCGCTCACCCGGAGCGACCGCGCCGGCGCGCTGCGGTGAGCCGACGATCGTCACACCGTCCGGCGTTACGGCTTCGGCGTCGCGGGTCCTACGCTGGGCCGAGCGCCGCAGCACGACGGAGGGGAGACCGCGATGAGCCAGACGGACAGCACCGACCGCGTCGAGGAGTGGAACGTGGCCGAGGACGACGGCGTCCTGGACGCCTCGGACACCCTCGACGACGACCGCGTCGGCGACCCCCTCGATACCGGCATCATCGCCGAGGACCACTGGTCGGGCGCGAACCGGTACGGCACCACGCCGGCCGAGGAACGGGCGGGCGAGTCCCTCGACCAGCTGCTGGCCCAGGAGGAGCCGGACATCGACCCGTACGCCGAGGGCGGCGACGACGAGGACGAGCTGACCCGGCGGGGCTACGAGCGCGAGACACGCGCGGGCCGGCTGGTCGCGTACGACGAGGGTCTGGGCGAGGACACCGAGGCCGAGTCGGTGGCGTGGGACGCCGGGATCGACGCCGGCGCCGCCAGCGCCGAGGAGGCGGCGATCCACCTGGTCGACGACCCGGACGGCCCCGGCGACGGCCCGCTGCGCTGAGCGTCGCGCCCGGTGGGCCCGCCGGTTCTCACGCCTCGCGACGCGGACCGTGGGCCACGACGGCCGCTACGATTGGACCCAGCGGTCCATAAGAGGGGCGGTGGCATGGCGACGACGTTCACCCGCAAGGGCAGCACGACCCGGCAGCGGATCATCGAGGGCGCGGCCGCCGAGATCCGGGAGCGGGGCATCGCCGCGTTCCGGCTCGACGACGTGCTGGCCCGCACCCGGACCAGCAAGAGCCAGCTCTTCCACTACTTCCCCGCCGGCAAGGAGGAGCTGCTGCTCGCGGTGGCCCAGCTCGAGGCCGACCGGGTGCTGAGCGACCAGCAGCCGATGCTCGGCGATCTCGGCTCCTGGCCGGCCTGGCAGGCGTGGCGCGACCAGGTCGTCGCCCGCTACCTCGCCCAGGGCCAGGAGTGCCCGCTGCAGACGCTGTTCTCACAGATCGGCGGCCGTACGCCCGGCGCCCGGGCGGTGGTGACCGAGCTGATGCGGCAGTGGCAGTCGGAGATCACCGCCGGGATCCGGCGGATGCAGGACGCCGGCGAGATGAGGACCGACGTGGACGCCGACCGGGCTGGCGCGGCCCTGCTCGCCGGCATCCAGGGCGGTGTGGTGGTGATGCTCTCGACGGGGGACATCGGCCATCTGGAGGCGGCCCTGGACGTCGGCATCGACAACCTCCGCGTCGACGCCGGGACGGGCCGTCCCGGCGGACGCTGATCCCCGGCCCGAACGTCCCCGGATGCGCGCCGGCCCCCGCCGGGCACGCGCGACGGCGTGCCCGGCGGGGCCGGCGCGGTGCTCAGTGGATGACGACCGGCGTCTTGAGCTCATCGCCCGGCGTCCCGTCGAGCAGGTGCGACGGCTCCCGCCGGCGCGGCAGGAACGCGGCGGGGATGAACGTGAGCGCCACGAGCGCGAACGCCACCCAGAACGTGTTGGCGAACGCGTGGGCCGCGAAGTCGAGACCCCGCTCGATCAGCGACGGCTCGACCGGCATCTGCTGGGTCAGCTCTGGCCGCTGCTGGCTGGCGATGGCCAGGCCAGCCTCGGTGACCGGCTCGCCGCTCGGGTCGGTCACGCCCGGGATCACCCGCGAGCCGTTCAGCTCGTTGGTGAGGATCACCGACATGACGGCCGCGCCGACCGAGCCGCCGATCTGCTGGAGGATGTTGACCAGCGTGGAACCGCGGGCGACCTCCTGGGCGTGCAGCGTCTTCAACGCCGACGTCATGATCGGCATCATCGTGCCGCCCATGCCGAGGCCCATGACGAACAGCGACCCGCAGAGCAGCAGGTACGGGGTGTTGGCGTCGAGCTGGGTGAACGTGAAGAACCCGAGGACGATCAGCCCCAGCGCGAACGGGACGGTGCGGCCGACGGGCACCTTGTCGGCGAGGGTGCCGGCGATCGGCATCGTGATCATCGCGCCGATGCCCTGCGGGGCCATCAGCAGGCCCGCCGCGAGCGTCGACTCGCCGCGCACCTGCAGGAAGTAGCTCGGGAAGAGCAGGCCGGCGCCCATGAACGCGATGATGAACACGAACAGGGTGACCGACGCGACGGTGAGGTTGCGGTTGGCGAACAGCCGCAGGTCGAGCAGCGGGTGCCGCGAGCGGAACGAGTAGAGGACGAACGCGACCAGCAGCGCGGCGCCGACCAGCATCGGACCCCAGACCTCGGGGTCGCCGAACGTCCCGGCCTCGGGCAGCGACGAGACGCCGTAGAGGAACAGCGCGAGGCCCGGCGAGAGCATCAGCATGCCGAGGAAGTCGAACGACTCGGACGGCTCCGGGTCGTCCTTCGGCAGGGCCAGCTGCGCGTAGATGAGCGCGATCACGCCGATCGGCAGGTTGATCAGGAAGATCCAGTGCCAGCTCGCGATGTCGATCAGCCACCCGCCGAGGATCGGGCCGCCGATCGGGCCGAGCAGCATGGGAATGCCGAGGACGGCCATCAGCCGACCGATGCGGTGCGGCCCGGCCGCCCGGGTCATG
The DNA here is from genome assembly GCF_044466625.1 of Micromonospora sp. NPDC049366. Classification (NCBI taxonomy): domain Bacteria; kingdom Bacillati; phylum Actinomycetota; class Actinomycetes; order Micromonosporales; family Micromonosporaceae; genus Micromonospora; species Micromonospora sp. NPDC049366. Next base: position 524,836 of record NZ_JBITMV010000002.1, on the reverse strand, counting down.
ATCGTCATGCCGATCGGCATGAGCATGCCGCCGCCGAGGCCCTGCACGACACGGTAGGTGATCAGCTGACCGATCGTGTCGGCGGTGGCGCACAGCCCGGACCCGATGGTGAACAGGGCCAGCGCCACCATGTAGAGACGCTTCGTGCCGAACCGGTCGGCAGCCCACCCGCTGATCGGGATCACCGTCGCCAGGGCGAGGGTGTACGCGGTCATCGTCCACGCGACCCGGGCGTAGGACGCGTCGAACTCGTTCTGGAACTTGGGCAGCGCGACGCTGACCACCGTCACGTCGAGGATCGACATGATCGCACCGAGCACGACGACGCCTGCCACCTTGAGAACCGCGGCGTCGAGCTTGTCCGATGTCGCGACCGGTTGCGGTGTCGCGACAGGTTGCTGTGTCACAAGATCTCCTGAAGTCGGCTTGCCGGCGGACGCGAGCGGCGGTGGCGTGACGGCGCCGGGCGAGGGACGAGCGCGGCTGCGGAGGGGCGACGCTCGCAGGGCAGCGTAATCGCCGCCGGCGACACTCCGCCCCGGATTAACGCCGCGTCGGGGTCCGGCGAGACGTTCGTCACGGTCACCGCGCGGGTGCCGGCCGCCCTCGGCTCAGGTGGTGAGCACCGGCACCGACACCGACGCGGTCAGCGCCCAGTCGTGACCGATGTCGGCGGCCGTGCGCAGCAGCTTCGGCAGGTGCGCGTCGAGCAGGGTCTGCACGGACGTCTCGGCCGCGGGCACGGTGACGTTGATGGCCGCCACGACCCAACAGCTGGTGCCGTTCGGGTCGGTCGCGGACGCCTGGTCGCGGCAGGCCGAGGGGACGGCCGGCGGGCGGGTCGTCCTGCTCCTCTGACAGTCGGTCGCGCTCGTGGCCACGACGAGGTGGACGCGAGCGCGACCACCGCCCGTCAGGTGAACAGGCAGAACGGGTGCCCGTCGGGGTCGAGGTGCACCCGCACGTCGTCCTGGGGCTGGAAGTCCGCCAGGACCGCACCCGCGGCCACCGCGTGCGCCGACGCCGCGTCCAGGTCGTCGACCTCGATGTCGAGGTGGACCATCATCTGCGGGTCGCCCGGGCCGGCCGGCCACACCGGCCGGACGTACGCGGCCTCCCGCTGGATGGCCAGCCCGGTGCCGCCGCCGGGTGGGCGGAGCACGATCCAGTCCTCCTCGTCCTCCTCCCGGGACCAACCCAGCAGCCGTTGGTAGAACGCGGCGAGGTCCCGGGGCGCGGGCGAGTCGAGCACGGTGGTGGACAGGGTCAGCCGAGGTGTCTGCGTCATGCCGCTCCCCTACCCCGCAGGTTGCCTCTTCACCCAGGAGGGTTGGCCTGGGCGCCCGATTCCATTCACCGTGCCGAGAGGTGGGAAACCTAGCGTCACCTGCGGACGTTTCGTCTCCGGCCGAATGAGCAGGTGAGCATGTCCTCGACACTCGAGGTCAGCGTCGTCATCCCGACCTTCGACCGCCCCGAGCTGGTCACCCGGGCCGTCCGCAGCGCCCTCGCCCAGACGGTGACCGACATCGAGGTCATCGTCGTCGTGGACGGGCCGGACGGAGCGACCCGGGCGGCGCTGGCGGCGATCGGCGACCCTCGGGTGCGCCCGCTGGAGCTGCCCACGAAGGGTGGCGCGCCGAACGCCCGCAACCAGGGCGTCCAGGCGGCCCGCGCGCCGTGGACCGCCCTGCTGGACGACGACGACGAGTGGCTGCCCGAGAAGTTGGCCGTGCAGTTGGCGCGGGCCCGCGCGGCGACCGCCCGGACGCCGGTCGTCGCGAGCCGGCTGATCAACAAGACCCCGCGGGCGCAGTTCGTCATGCCCCGCCGGCTCCCCGCGGAGGGCGAGCCGATCTGCGAGTACCTCACCGTCCGGCGAGGCCTGTTCCACGGCGACGGGTTCATCCAGACCTCGACGATCCTGGCGCCGACGGAGCTGCTGCGCCGCGTACCGTTCACGGTCGGGCTGCGTCGCCAGCAGGAGCTCGACTGGACGCTGCGGGCACTGGCCCACGACGACGTCGCCCTGGTCTACGCGACCGAGCCGCTGGTGCTCTGGCACCAGGACGAGGACCGGCCGCGGATCAGCCTGAACTCGCCGTGGGAGGCGCAGCTGGAGTGGCTGCGGGGCATCCGGCCGCTGCTCACCCCCCGGGCGTACGCCGCGATCGTCACCAGCATCATCAGCTCGATGGCGGCGCCGACCCGCAGTGTCCGGGTCTTCCGGATGCTCCTCGCCGACGCGCGCCGGCACGGCCACCCCAGCGCCGTCGACTACCTGACGTTCCTCCAGATCTGGCTGATCCCCCCGCAGGTGCGGCACGTCCTGCGCGACCGGATCCTGGGCCGCCGCCGCCCGGCCGCCGCGCCGACGCCCCAGGCCGGGCAGGTCCCGCCGGTCGCCTCCGGTGTGGACGCCGCCGCACCGGCCGTGAACCGGTCCACCGATGTCCACGCCTAGGGTCGTCGTCTGGCGGAGCCTGCTGCTGCCGGCCTCCGAGACGTTCATCCGCAACCAGGGCGAGGCGCTGCCGTCGTGGCGGCCGGTGTACCTCGGCGCCCGCAAGGTCGCCTCGCCGATCGCCGCCGACAGCGACGTCGTCGCCTTCCCGCAGACGCCGGCCGGCAGCCGCGGCTGGCGACTGCTGCGGCTGACCGGCGGCTCGCTGCGGCTGCGCCGACTGCTGATCCGGCTGCGGCCGACCCTCGTGCACGCCCACTTCGGCGGCGACGGCTGGCTGATCAGCCGCACCGCCCAGCAGGTGGGCGTACCGCTGGTCATCACCCTGCACGGCTTGGACGTGACGCGGCAGGCGGCCGCGCCGGGGCCGCGCGGCGTCCGCCACCGGCGGAACCTGCGGGTCGCGTTCGAACGCGCCGCCCTGATCATCGCCGTCTCCGGTTTCATCCGGGACCGCGCGGTGGAGTTGGGCGCCGACCCGGCCAAGGTACGCGTGCACCACACCGGCGTGCCGATGCCGCCGCAGCCGCCGGCGGCGCCGAAGACCTGGGACGTCGTCTTCGTCGGCCGGTTCGTGGACAAGAAGGGCGCCGACGACCTCGTCGAGGCGCTCGGCCTGCTGCCCGACCTGCGGCCGCGGGCCCTCTTCGTCGGTAGCGGGCCGCTGGAGGACGCGACCCGGGAGCGGGCGGCGCGGCTGGGCGTGGACGCCACGTTCCTGGGCGCGCAGCCTCCCGAGGAGGTCATGCGGCAGCTGGCGGCGTCGCGGATCCTCGCCGCGCCGTCCAGGACGGCGGCCGACGGGGACAGCGAGGGGTTGCCCACCACCATCCTGGAGGCCGCGAGCCTCGGCGTGCCGGCGGTCGCCACCCGGCACAGCGGGATCCCGGAGGCGGTCCGGCACGGGGAGACGGGCCTGCTCAGCGCGGAACGCGACCGGGTCGCGCTCGCGGAGAACATCCGACAGCTCCTCACCGACGAACCGCGACGCGAGCAGTTCGGCCGGGCGGCGCGGCGGCACGCCGAGACGGCCTTCGACCTCCAGCGACAGACCCGGCTGCTGGAGGAGCTGTACGAGGAGGTCGTGGCCGCGTCAGCCGCGCCGCACCGCGACGGCGACCCGGCGGTGCACGCGCCGGCCTGAGCGCGGCTGCGCGCGCCGGCCGGGCCCGGTCGCGGCCGGGACCGGGACCGGTCGGGGGGCCGGGCCGGTCGCGGCCGAGTCGGTCCGGGCCGGTCCGGGCCGGCCGGTCGCGGCCGACCCGGGGCGGGTGGTCAGTCGCGCGGCAGGACGCGCCGTACGGCGGCGCCGGCGGTACGACGGGCGCGCCGGGCCCCGGCCAGGACGAGCCTGCCCGCCCGGGCCGTGGGCGTTCCGGAGAGCAGGGCGACGATCTCGCGCGCGCGGCGCAGCTCGCCCTCGCGGGCGGCGAGCGTCCGCTCGTACCACTCCTCCCGCTCACGTGCCTCGCCCAGCTCGCGGGCCAGCCGGTCGCGGGTCGCCAGCAGCTCCCGGTAGGACGGCGTGTCCGCCCGGGTGGACGCGTCGTCGGTCGGCGGGACCGGCTCGAACGCCGAGCCCGCCAGGGCCGCCAGCGTCAGCGCCAGCTCCACGGGGTCGGCGGGCGACGGCCACAGGTGCGCCAGGCCGGCGTCGATCAACCGGACGGCCAGGTGCCGCAGCGCGCTCCCCGGCGGGAGCGCGGGCACCAGCGGCGCCAACCCGCCGCCGAGCGTCGCCACGACCTGGTCGGCCGGTACGCCCGCGTGGCGGCTGGCCTGCCAGCGGTGGAGCAGCTCCCGCACGGTCGGCAGGTCGTGCCGCAGGGCGGCGCCGATCAGCAGGTCCTCGAGCGTGCGGCCGGTCGGCACCGGGGTGGTCGTACCGTCCGGGCGGCGAACCAGCGGGCGGCCGGCCGGACGGTCGACGAGGTCGAAGTGGTCGTCGCCGAGCGCGACCAGCCCGACGGGCCGACCGGCACCGCCCCCCGGGCCGCTCGGTGCCGCCCCGGCACGGCGTGCCGACCCGGCCGCGTCGTCGCCGGCGCGATCCGACCCGCCCCACCCGAGGGTGGCCCGCTCGGCGCGCAGGATCCAGGCCGGGGCCAGCTCGGTCGCCGCGCCGTGGCGCACCGCGGTGGCCGCCAGCCGTCCCGGGTCGGTCAGCGCCTCGGGCCACCCGGCACAGGCCCGGCCGAGCGTCGCCTGGAGGAAGCCGACCGCCTCCGGGTCGGCCAGCAGGCCGGGCGAGAGCAGGACGGTGGGGGCGAGCGGGGTCGGCCACACCGTGTGGGCGTCGGTCACGTGCAGGCCGGCGTCGGTCAGCCGCGCCCGAAGTCGGGCCAGACCGGCGGGTCGGCCCGAGTCGTACTCGCCGACGGTCGCCCACTGCGAGTCGGTGACCGCCGCGGGCGCCGCCACCAGCCGGTGCAGGCCCAGATGGTTCTCCACGGCGAGGAGCAGTGCGCCACCCGGCCGTAGGGCGGCGACCAGCAGGGTCAGCGTCTCGTCCCAGGTCAGGTCCGCGCCCTCCGTCGAGCGCAGCCGCTCCAGCCCGTCGAGGGCGAGCACCGTGTCGTACGCGGGTTCGGTGGCCAGCCGTTCCGGGCCGCCGCAGAGCACGACCGCGCCGGGTCGCCCCGCCAACCGGGCGGCGAGCGCCTCCGCGTCGGCGAGGCCCCGGACCAGCACGGTCAGGTCGTCCGTCGGCACCGTGTCGAGCAACGCCGGGTCGAGCGGCCCGACCACGAGGGTACGGCCGGCCGCGCCGGCCAGCAGCGGCGTCAACACCCGACCGTGGACCGGGCCCGGCCCGTGCCGGCCGTCCAGATCCGACCAGAGCGGCATCTCCCCACCGGTCAGTCGCAGATTCACCGGGTCTCCTCGGTCGGTTCGGCAGCGGCGGGACGAGCCGGCGGGCCGGCAGCACGGCCGGCGGCGGGGTCGACGGCGGGGTGGTCGAGCGAGCCGGGGGCCGTGGGGGCCGGCGGGTCGGGCCAGCGGAACAGCCGGCGCAGCGCGGCCGGGGGGAGCAGCCGGTCGGCGCCCAGCTCCGCCACGGCGATCTCCCGGGCCGCCGCCGGGTCGACCCGCGGGCCGTGCAGTCGCGGCCACTGGCGGCGGATCCGCGGCTGCCCGCCCCACACGGGCACCTCCCCCGCCAGCTGCATCGGGTCGCCGTACACGGCGGGTTCGCACCCGGCGAGGACGCCGTAGAAGACGGCGGTGCAGAGCCGGTTCGAGGCGACCCGGCGATGCCGACGCAGCTCGGCCAACTGCCGGCGCAGGAAGTCCGGGTCCAGGCTCTCCCACCGGCCGCCCCGGTAGCCGTGGCAGATCACCCGGAAGCCGGCCCGCTCGTACCGCTCGCGCACCCGGCGGGACCGGTGCTCCTGCCAGTACAGGCAGACCGTGACGGGGCCGGGCTCGGTCGCCCGGATCTCCGCGATCAGCCGGTCGTGGTCGCCCTCCACGTGCTGGCTCTCGAAGCCGTGGAACGGATACCAGATCGTGCCCTCCCGGGGCCGCTCCGGCTCCGGTTCCGGCTCCATCGTCAGCAGGTACGCCCACGGCGCGCCGATCGCGTACGCCTGACGCCGGCCCAGCGACCAGGCCCGGTGCCGGGTCCGCTCGGACCAGACGAACAGCGGCACGCCGGGCACGAACTCGTGGTCGGGGGCCATGCCGTCGCCGATGTTCCAGCCGTGCTGGAGGTAACCGTGGATGCGCTGGGGTGACCGGTCGTCCAGCCCGCAGTAGCGGGCCAGCACGTGCGAGTGGCCGTAGTAGTGGTTGGCGTGATGCACGGCCGTCTTTCGGTCCCGGGAGCTGGCGCGAGCCGCAGCGTAACGACCCCGCGTGAATGTCGGGCCACGCGCACATGGCCACCGGGAGACGCGGCCGGCCCCGGACGACGCACGTTTTTCGTCGGGGGGCGCTGTCACGATGCCGTCCACATCGATCGAGCGAGGAGCGACGTGGGCGACTGGACGGACCTGCTACCCGAACTGACCGAGGCCGACCGGCGGCAGGTCGAGGCCGGCCTCGACGAGGCCGACGCCCGGATCCGGGCCGCGCTGGGACAGCCGGGCCCCGGCTACTTCTGGTTCCCGTCGACCCGAACGGCGCAGTGGCGGGCGGTCGCGGCGTGGCCGGCCGGGGACCGCCGCCTCGCCGCGCTGGCGATGCACCGGACGGCCGCGACCGCCTCAATACCCGCCGCCCTGAACGACGTCGTCCGCGGCCTCGCCACCGGGGACGTGCCGTGGACGCGGGCGGATCTCCTGTGGTGCCTGCGGCTGGCCGGCTCCGGCTACGACAACGGGGCGCACCTGGAGCTGCCGGCCGCCGTCGCGGCGCGCCTGACCCCCGCCGAGCTGACCGACCTGCTGCCGGCCCTCGGCGCGCTCCGCGACGACGTCGCGGACGACTACTTCATTCCGGCCGAGGTTCGGCGGCGGGTCGTCCGGCTGGTCTCCGAGGCGATCGACCGCGCCCGCGGCGGCGGCCTGCCCTCCTGGCTGCTGCACGGCGGGGACGGCTTCGGGCCCCTGGCCCGCGCCACGGTGGGTGCCGGCCTCGACGCGGCCGGGGACCTGCTGGCCCACTGCGCCTCGCTGGAGAAGCCGACGCCGACGGCGACATGGCTGCGGCAGCTCGACGCCCACCTCGCGGCCACGCCCGGCGGCCCGGCGACCGTCCGCCGGCTCCTCGACCTCTTCGCCGAGCACGGTCGGGGTGTGCACGACGACACCGACCGCCTGCTGCGGGGCCTGCTGTGGGCGGCGTCCCGGGACGAGGGCGACGCGGCCACGGAGGTACTGGCCCGGGCCGTGTCCACGGCCGCGGCGGCTCCCCGCCACGCGCGCGGCTTTCCGCACGCCCAGCGGGCCGCGATCGCCGGGGTGGGCCTGTTGGCCGGGCGGGCCGGTGAGGCGCCGGCGCGGACCCTGGCGAGGCTGGCCGTGACGGTGCGGAACAGGGCGGTACGCAGCCGGGTCGACGCGGCGCTGGCGAGCCTCGGGGCGCTGCGCGGCTGGTCGCTCAGCGAGGTGGCGGAGCTCGCCGTGGACGACCACGGGCTCGACCGGGACGGCTGCCTGCGGGTGCCGGTCGGCTCCTACGAGGCGACGGTCGAGGTCGTGGGCGAGAAGGCGCGGTTGACCTTCGCCCGGCGGGGCACCGCGCTCCGGGCAGTCCCGGCCGCCGTCCGGGACGACCACGCCGACGAGCTGGCCGGGTTGCGGGACGTCGTGAAGCGCCTCAACGCGACCCTCGCGTCGGAGCGGCAGCGTGTGGAGGCGCTGCTGTCCGAGGAGCGCACCTGGGCGTACGCGGACTGGGTGGCCCGCTTCCTCGACCACCCGGTCACCGGCACCTACGGGCGGCGGCTGCTCTGGGAGACCAGCGGCGACGGCCGGCGCTGGTCGGCCGGGCTGCCCCGGCGCGACGCCGACGAATGGGTGCTCGCCGGACGCGACGGGCGGCCCGTGCGCGGCGACCGGGTCCGGCTCTGGCACCCGGTCACCGCCGCCGTCGACGAGGTGCTGGCGTGGCGCGGGCACGTGCTGGACACCGGGTTGACGCAGCCGTTCAAGCAGGCCTTCCGCGAGATCTACGTGCTGACGCCGGCCGAGGAGGCGACGGCTTCCTACTCCAACCGGTTCGCGGCGCACATCCTGCGCTACCGGCAGGCCAACGCCCTCATGCGGGTGCGGGGCTGGGAGGCCGGCTATCTGGGCACCTGGGACGGTGGCTACGACAGCGAGGCCACCAAGCTGCTCGGCGGCGGCGCGTGGCGGGCGTCGTTCCACCACGCGCTCGTCGAGGCCGACGACGCGGGTCACTACGAGGTCCGCTACTGCACGACCGACCAGGTGCGCTTCGCCCGGCGCGACGGCGCCACCTGGCGGGCCGTGCCCGTCGCCGAGGTGCCGCCGCTGGTCTTCACCGAGGCGATGCGCGACGTGGACCTTTTCGTCGGGGTCACGTCGATCGCCACCGACCCGGAGTGGGCCGACCGTGGCGAGGACCGGTTCCACGCCTACTGGCGCCGGGCGGCGGTGGCCGAGCTGGCGCCGTCGGCGCAGGTCCGCCGGGACGCGCTGGCCCGGCTGCTGCCCCGGATGGCGATCGCCGACCGGGTCGAGCTGGCCGACCGTTTCCTGCGGGTGCGAGGGTCGATCCGGACCTACCGGATCCACCTCGGGTCGGGCAACATCCTGATGGAGCCGAACGACGCCTACCTGTGCATCGTCCCGGCGCGCGCCCGGGGCGGCCGGATCCACCTGCCCTTCGACGACGACCCGGTGCTGTCGGTGATCCTGTCCAAGGCGATCATGCTCGCCGCCGATGACACGATCACCGACCCCACCGTGCTCCGCCAACTCACCGCCTGACCGACCGGTCGACCGGTCCGCGATCCGGCGGGCCGGTCAGCCCGCTCGTCCCCCCTCCCGGGGCGGCAGCGGGTCGTCGTACGCCCCGGACGGTCCCCGGTAGAACTCGCCGTCGAGGTAGGGCAACGGGTTGGGAGTGCAGCCGTGCAGGCCCAGCGTCTGCTGCTGCATCACCGGGGCGGGGCGGCCCCGCCCCGGGCACCGCTCGTGTCCCATGCCCAGCCGGTGCCCCACCTCGTGGTTGACCATGTATCGGCGGTAGACGGCGAGACTCGCGCCGTAGCCGGGCACGCCCTTCACCCAGCGCGCCACGTTGAGCACCACCCGGTCGCCGTTGCGGCACGACGTGTAGCCGTCCGGCACGTCCTGGCAGAGCTGGTCGCGGGTGCCGGGGGTGGCCAGGTAGAGGGTGAAGTCGGCCGGCTGGTCCGGTCCGACCCGGCGCAGTTGCCGCGAGCCGTCCGCGGTCCACCCCTGCGGCTCGGTGAGGGTGCGGGTGACCTCGGCGGCGAAGCTCGGCACGGAGAGGCCGTGGATGTCCCGCTCCACAGCCACCCGGTAACGCCACAGCCGGCCCGAGCCGGCCCGGCCCGCTGCCTCACCGGCGGCGTACGTCCACCGGTTGCCGCCGTCGGCGGGGTAGGTCACCGGGGCGGACCCCAGCTGGGCCGCGGCGGCGGGCGTGGCGTCGGGCTGAGCGGCGCTCGCCGGAGGCCCGGCGACGGCCGGATCGCCGTCGGCGGCCGGATTGCCGACCGCCGGTCCCGCGCACCCGCTCAGCAGTGCGGTGAGCAACAGAACCGCCAGCGGCAGCGGCCGGATCCCGTGCGCCCGGGCCCGCGTAGTGTTCGGTGCCATGTGTCTCCCCTCGCCACGCCCCGCCGTCCGGTGGCGCGCAGGGGAAAGGACGCGGGGGCGGGCCAAAAGGTTGATCTTCTGTGGGCTCAACCATTCCGACCGCTCATCCGTCCTGTTACACGTGAGGTGTGAAAGGCGCGACCATGGGGCGCGGTGACGACGAGTTCGTCGAGTTCGCGCGGGCCGCGTCCGGTCGTCTCGTGCACGCCGCCTTCCTGATGACCGGCAACCACCACCAGGCCGAGGACGCGGCGCAGACCGCGCTGGTCCGCACCTACGCGGCCTGGTCGCGGGTCCGGCACGACGACGCCTACGGGTACGCCCGCACGGTGCTGGTCAACCACCTCGTCGACGGTTGGCGTCGCCCGATCCGCGAATATCCCAGCGACGACCTGCCCGAGCAGCGGCGACCCGACGTCGCCGACGAGGTCGCGACCCGACGTTGGCTGCTCCACATCCTCGGCACGCTCAGCCCTCGGGAGCGCGCCATCGTCGTGCTGCGCTACTACTTCGACCTTCCGGAGGCGCAGGTGGCCCGCGAACTCGACGTCTCGGTGGGGACGGTCAAGAGCACCAGCTCCCGGGCCCTGGAGAAGCTGCGCGCCGGCGCGCCCGCCACGGAGAGGGTGCGGCGATGAACGAGGCGGAGCAGTTGCGGCGGGCGCTGCGGGCGGCCGAGCGGGCCGACCCGCCCGTGCTGGACCTCGACGCGATCATGCGGGACGGTCGACGGCTGCGCCGCCGCCGGCACCTCGTGTCGGGCGGGGCCGCCGCGCTGTCGGTGGCGGCGCTGGTCGGCGTCGTCGCGGTGGGCGTACGGGCCACGGCCCCGGCACCGTCCGTACGCCCGGCCCCGGCCGCCAGCGCGTCCCCGACGACCCCCACCGCCATGTCGCCGACGCCGGCCGCGAGCCGCTCGGAGCCGGAGCGGCAGCCGGTCGGCGAGGTCGTCGGGACGGGGATCCGGGGCCCCGACGGCGACGAGCGGGTGTTGTACTTCGTCCCGGTCGACCTGCCCCGCACGCCCGGGGTGAAGATCGCGCTGGTCGCCGGCCGGCGCGCTCCCGACGGATCGATCACCTCGGACTACCTGATCAACGATGTCGAGGGGTCGGACCGTCGGCCCGGCTTCCACCAGATCGGCTACGACCAGTCGCCCCAGACCCCGAGGCCGACTCCCATGCCCGGGTTCGGGTACTTCGTGGGGCCCGCCGACCGGATCGTCGGCACCGTCGACGGCCGTGAGATCCCCGCCCGGCTGGCCCTCTGGAGCCGGGACACCAGGGTGGTGGTCTTCTGGTTCGACCCGAAGGCGCTGCCGCCGGGCGTGGAGCTCGACGGGATCGTCGCCCGGGACGCGAAGGGCCGCCGCCTCTGACGAAGTGGGCAAAGCCGGGGACGGCCAGGTCCCGGATACGTTGCGCCTGGATGGGGTCCGGCGTCGGTGCCACGGTCGGTTCATGACCACTTCACCTCTCACCGCGGCCGGTCACTGGATCGGTGGCGAGACCGTCGCCGGCTCCGCCGGCACCCTTCCCGTCGTCAACCCCGCGACCGGTGACCTCGTCGCCGAGACGCCGGCCGGCACCGCCGCCGACGTCGACCGCGCCGTCGCCGCCGCGCGGGCCGCCTTCCCGTCCTGGTCGGCGACCACCCCCGCGCACCGGGCCGCCGTGCTGCGCCGCGTCGGCGCGGGCCTCGCCGCCCGTACGGAGGAGATCGCGTCGGCGATCACCGCCGAGATGGGGGCGCCGGTCGGGCTGGCCCGGACCGCCCAGGTCGCCTTCCCGGCGGCGGTGATCGACTCGTTCGTGGGGCTCGCCGACACGTTCCCGTGGACCGAGGAGATCGGCAACTCGCTCCTCGTCCGGGAGCCGATCGGCGTGGTCGCCGCGATCACCCCGTGGAACTTCCCGCTCCAGCAGATCGTCGCCAAGCTGGCCCCGGCGCTGCTCGCCGGCAACACGATGGTCTTCAAGCCGTCCGAGGTGGCCCCGCTGACCGCGCGGATCCTGGCCGAGGTCACCGCCGAGGCGGGCCTGCCGGCGGGTGTGTTCAACGTCGTGTACGGCACCGGTGCGGTCGTCGGCGAGGCCATCTCCGCCCATCCCGACATCGACATGATCTCGTTCACCGGGTCGACCCGGGCCGGGCGGCGCATCGCCGCGGTGGCCGCGGAGACGGTCAAGCGGGTGGCGCTCGAGCTCGGCGGCAAGGGCGCGAACGTCATCCTCGACGACGCCGACCTGCCGCAGGCGGTCACCAGGGGCGTGGCGATGGCGTTCACCAACGGCGGCCAGGTGTGCGGGGCGTGGCCCCGGATGCTGGTGCCGGCGGCCCGGCAGGACGAGGTCGTCGCGCTCGCGGTCGAGGCGGCGCGGCAGTACACGGTGGGGGACCCGACCGACGAGGCCACCCGGATCGGCCCGATGGCCTACGAGGCGCACCGGGAGAAGGTGTCCGGCTACATCGAGCGGGGCGTCGCCGACGGCGCCCGGCTGGTCTTCGGCGGCGCGGCCCGGCCCGCCGGGCTGGAGCGGGGCGCCTACGTCCAGCCGACGATCTTCGCCGACGTCGACCCCCGGTCGGCGATCGCCCAGGAGGAGATCTTCGGTCCGGTCCTGACGATCATCCCGTACGCGGACGAGGACGAGGCGGTCGCCATCGCCAACGGCACGGCGTACGGACTCACCAGCGCCGTGTTCGGCGAGCCGAAGCACGCCCTCACGGTGGCCCGGCGGCTGCGGGCCGGGCAGGTGGACGTCAACGGCGGCCAGTGGAACGCGCTCGCCCCGTTCGGCGGCTACAAGCAGTCCGGCAACGGCCGCGAGTTCGGCCGCTTCGGGCTGGAGGAGTTCCTGGAGGTCAAGTCCATCCAGCGGTGAGGGCGGCGGATCGGCCCCGGCCCGCGCGTCGGGCCGGGGCCGACCCCCGGCGGCCGAGGCGGCGCGCGCTGATCCACGGACCGGTCGGCCCTGGCTCCGCCCCGCCGGCCGAGGGAGCCTTGACCAGCCGGAACAGCCGGCGCGTACGACCTGTTGGCACCTGGTGGGCAGACCCGCCCGACGGGGTGGAAGGAGGAGGATCATGGACCGCGCCCGCCTCGCCGGTTTCCTGCGTGCCCGGCGGGAGGCTCTTCAGCCGGAGGACGTGGGGCTGCCCCGGGGCCCGCGCCGCCGCACCGGCGGGCTGCGCCGCGAGGAGGTCGCCGCGCTCAGCGGCATGTCCGCCGACTACTACAGCCGCATCGAGCAGCGGCGCGGCCCGCACCCGTCCGAGCAGATGCTCGCCGCCCTGGCCCGCGGCCTGCGGCTGTCACTGGCCGAGCGGGACCACCTGTTCCAGCTCGGCGGGTTTCCCGTACCGCGCCACGCGGTGCGCGCCGACCATGTCAACCCGGGCCTGATGCGGATCCTCGACCGGCTGCACGACACCCCGGCACAGGTGGTGAACCACCTCGGCGAGACCCTGGCGCAGACGGCGCCGGCGGTCGCCCTGCTGGGCGACGAGACCCGGCACGCCGGGTTGGCCCGCAGCGCGCACTACCGCTGGTTCACCGACCCGCGGGCGCGCGCGGCGGTGCCGGCGGAGGACCACGCGACCCGCAGCCGGCTCATGGCGGCGCACCTGCACGCGGCGTACACCCGTGACGGCCGAGGTTCGCGGGCCGCCGTGATCGTGGACGCCCTGCTGGCGGCGAGCACCGAGTTCGCCGAGCTGTGGCGGGAGCATCCGATCCAGAGCACCTACTGCCCACCGGAGCGGCTGCGACATCCGCAGGTGGGTGCGCTGGAGCTGCACTGCCAGGTTCTGATGGACCCGGACCAGTCGCAGACGCTGATGGTCTTCACCGCCGTGCCGGGCACGGAGAGCGACGAGAAGCTGCGCCTGCTCGCGGTCATCGGTGGCCAACGCGTCTGAGCAGCGAGGTCGAGTGGATCATCCGCGAGATGGGGCGGCGGCACCGGCCGGTCAGCTCCGCAGGAACGCCAGCAGATCCTTGTTGACCTGGTCCTGCATGGTGGCCGTGAGGCCGTGCGGGGCGCCCGGGTAGTAGATCTCCTGCGCGTCGGCGACCAGTTGAGCGGTCTTGTGAGCGGAGTCCTTGACCGGAACGACCTGGTCGTCCTCGCCGTGCAGGACGAGCGTCGGGATGTCGAACTTCGCCAGGTCGTCCCGGAAGTCCGTCTCCGAGAACGCCTTGATGCTCAGGTACGAGTTCCACAGGCCGGCCTGCATGCTCCAGAGCCAGAACTGGTCGAGGATGCCCTTCGACACCGTGGCGCCCGGCCGGTTGGCGCCGAAGAACATCTGCGCGAAGTCCTGGTAGAACTGCGAGCGGTCGGCGACGAGCTGGGCCCGCAGGTCGTCGAAGACACTGATCGGCAGCCCTTCCGGGTTGTCCGGCGTCTGCACCATGATCGGGGGCACGGCCGAGATCAGCACCGCCTTGGCCACCCGGCCCGTGCCGTGACGGCCGATGTAGCGGGCCACCTCACCGCCGCCGGTGGAGTGCCCGACCAGCGTCGCGTCCCGCAGGTCGAGCGCCTCGATGACGGCGGCCAGGTCGTCGGCGTAGCCGTCCATGTCGTTCCCGGTGCCGGCCTGGCTCGACCGGCCGTGCCCGCGCCGGTCGTGGGCGACCACCCGGAAACCGTTCTGCGCGAGGAAGAGCATCTGCCCGTCCCAGGCGTCGGCGTTCAGCGGCCATCCGTGGGAGAAGGTGACGACCGGCCCCTCGCCCCAGTCCTTGTAGTAGATGTCGGTGCCGTCTGAGGTGGTGAGGTAGCTCATGCCCGGATGCTATGGGCGGTCGGGGAGCTGCCGGGGCGCATCCCGGAAATGCCGCTCGCGTCCGCCGCCCGGGCCGGTGTAGCGGGCCGGGCTGACGCCGAGGTGCCGCCGGAAGTGGCGGTTCAGGTGTGACTGGTCGAAGAAGCCGGCCGCGGTGGCGACCTCGGCGGGACGCTGTCCGGCGAGGAGCAGCCGCCGGGCGAGCGCGATCCGGCGGCCGGTCAGGTACGCGTGCGGCGGCAGCCCGTGCACGCGGGTGAACGTCCGGACCAGGTGGGTCGGGTGCGCGTGCAGCAGCGCGGCCGCCTCGTCGAGGGTGACGCCTTCGACGGTCCGCGCGTCGAGCAGCTCGCGCAGCCGCACGGCGAGCCCGGGCGCGGGTGGGGCGGGGCCGGGCGGGGCGGCCCGGCGCAGGTGCCACCCGAGCCGGTCCAGGATGAGGGCGAGCCGGCTGTCCGCCTCGAACTCGTCCCCGGGCCGGGCGAGCACGGCGTGCAGCTGGTCGATCCGGTGCCGCAGCGGCGGGTCGGGCAGGCTCGGCCGGTCCACCGCGTGGCCGACCAACTCGACGCCGAGCACGGACGTGTCGAGATAGAGGACGCGTTTGCGGAAGCCGTGCGGGGTGGCGGCACGGCCGTCGTGCGGCACGTGCGGGGGCAGCAGCGTGACGGACGTCCGCAGCGCGCCGTGGTGCTGCCGGTCGAGGTCGTAGCGGACCGCGCCGTCGTCGACGAGGAGCAGGGTCCACACGTCGTGGGTGTGCGGCGGGTAGGCGTGGTCCACGAAGTGGGCGTGGAACACCTCGGCGACCCCGGCCACGCCCGGTCGCCACGCGCTGACGTGCGGATCCGTCGGCCCGGTGGCCACGCTAAGAACGTACAAGACCGCTGGCCGCCGGGGCGGGCAGGGTGTACGGCATGACCGAACCGATCCGTTTTCCCACGAAGATCGCCGTCCTGCTCCGGGACGACCTGGCCGGCTGGCAGCGGCTGAACGTCACCGCCTTCCTGGTCAGCGGCGTCGCGTCCGCCGTACCGGAGCTGATGGGCGAGGAGTACCGCGACGCGGACGGCACCCGGTACCTGCCGATGTTCCGCCAGCCGGTCCTGGTCTTCGCGGGCGACCGGTCCACCCTGGCCGGCGCGCACACGCGTGCGCTGGACCGGGGCCTACCCATGTCGATCTTCACGCAGGAGCTGTTCGCCACCGGCAACGACCGGGACAACCGCGCGGCCGTGCGGGCGGTCGGGCGCGACAAGCTCGACCTGGTCGGGTTGGCCGTGCACGGCCCGCGTACGGCGGTGGACAAGGTCCTCAAGGGCGCCCGCATGCATCCGTGAGCCGCCCGGTCCGGGGCATCGTGCACGGGGTGTTCACGCCACGTTCCGTCCGGGGTTCCACTGTGGCGGGCGGCGGGCGTTTGCATCGGGCCGGCGGCGACCGCCGCCGACAGATGCTGGAGGCATTGTGGGTACGACTTCGATTCGAGTACGGGCGCTCGCGCCCGCGGTGGCGGCGATCTCGCTGCTCGCCGCGGCGCCGGCGCTCGGCGCACCGGCGCACCCGACCCCCGGGCGACCGGTGGAGGCGAGCTGCGCGCCGGACGCGTGGATGCTCGGCTTCTCCGACGCCCTCGACAAGGCCGCCTTCCGCGGCACCCAGGTCGCCGGGCTGTCCGCGCTGACGTTCGCCCGCCCCTCCCGGGCGCTCGCCCTGGTGGACAACATCGGCACCACTCCCGCCCGCGTGTACGAGCTGGGCCTGGGCACCGGCCGGCGCGGCGTCGACGTGGACGTCCGCGACGTCACCGTGCTCAGCCGGCCGGACGGCACGCCGTACACGGGTGCGGACTTCGACGGCGAGGGCCTGGTCGCCGAGGACGGCGGGGCGACCGTCCTGGCCAGCTCGGAACGGGAGCCGTCCATCCGCCGGTTCCGGCTCTCCGACGGTCGGGAGGTCGCGTCGCTGCCGGTGCCGGCCCGGTTCCAGGTCACGCCGGCCGGCGAGGCGGCCGTCAACCAGACCTTCGAGGCGCTGGCGACCACCCCGGACCACCGGACGCTCTACGCCGGCATGGAGGGTCCGCTCGCCGCGGACGGCCGCGACGCCGAGGGCCGCGGCCTGCAGCGGATCCTGCGGTACGAGGGCCGGGAGGGCCGGGCCTACACCCCCGCCGCGCAGTACGCGTACCGCACCGACCCCAACCTGGGTCTGGTCGAGCTGATCGCGCTCGGCGACGACCAGCTGCTCGCCCTGGAGCGCGGCTTCACCAGCGGCGTGGGCAACACCGTGCGCGTCTACCGGGTCTCCGCGACCGGCGCCCCGGACGTCTCCGACGTGCCGTCCCTGTCGACCGTCGCGGACCCGCGTACGTGGCTCGGCAAGGAGCTGCTGGTCGACGTCGCCGACTGCCCGCCGTCGGGCGCGACGAGCAAGCAGCCGCAGCCCAACCCGCTGCTGGACAACATCGAGGGCGCGGCGCTCGGTCGGGAGCTGCCCGGCGGCCGTCGCGAGCTGTACCTGATCTCGGACGACAACGGCAGCGCCACCCAGACCACCCGGGTGTACGCGCTGTCGGTGAAGCTGCGGCCCGAGGTGACCCTGAAGAGCCGGGCGCTGCTGTCGGCGACGGCGTACCAGCCGGGCCCGGTGTCCGGCACGCAGCTCTCCCCCACCCCGGTCAACGGGGTCACGCCGCCGTTCCCCGGCCAGCCCGTTCCCGGCTTCTCCGCGGTGATCCCGGCCCGGGCCGGTGACCGCTCCGGCGAGCGCCTGCTCGCGATGCCGGACAACGGTTTCGGCGCGAAGAACAACTCGGCGGACTTCCTGCTGCGGGCGTACGAGATCGAGCCGAGGTACGGCAACCACACCGTGCAGGTCCACGGGCACATCAGCTTCCGGGACCCCGACCACAAGGTGCCCTTCCCGATCGTCAACGGGAACACCCGCGAGCGGCTGCTGACCGGCGCGGACTTCGACATCGAGTCACTGGCCCGGGACGCCCGGGGCGACCTGTGGATCGGTGACGAGTTCGGGCCGTACCTGATCCGCACGGACCGGACCGGCAGGGTGCTCCAGGCGCCGATCCCGCTGCCCGACGGGACGAAGTCGCCGCAGTCACCGGACCTCGCGCCGGGTGAGAACCCGACGCTGCGCGCCAGCAACGGCTTCGAGGCGATGGCGACCGCCACGGACGGCTGGACGCTCTACCCGATCCTCGAGGGCGCCCAGGTCAACGACCCCGACCAGCGGCGGCGGGTGGTCTACGAGTTCGACGTCCGCGCCAACCGCTACACCGGCCGCACCTGGTCGTTCCGGGTCGACGACCCGTCCCTGCTGGTCGGCGACGCGGCGGTGCTCGACGGCCGGCGGCTGCTGCTGATCGAGCGGGACAACGGCATGGGCCGGCAGTCGCTGGTCAAGCGCCTGGTCGTGACCGACCTGGACGAGGTCGGTGCGGACGGCTACCTGGTCCGGCGTACGGCGGTCGACCTGATGCACATCGCCGACCCGAAGGGCGTCTCCACCCCGGCCCGCCCCGGTGAGTACGGCGTCGGCCCGCTGTTCTCGTTCCCGCTGCAGTCGGTCGAGTCGGTGCTGCCGCTCATCGGTGACCGGGTCCTCGTCGCCAACGACAACAACTTCCCCGGCAACGACGGCCGGATCGCGGGCCGTCCGGACGACACCGAGCTGATCGTCATCGACGTACCCGGCCTGCGGTAACCCGTCCTGACCGCTCGACGGACGGCCCTCGGCGCGCGGCGCCGGGGGCCGTTCCGCCGCGCCGGGCACGGGTGCGTCAACCCGGTGGGCGACGCCGGCGCGGCGAGGTACAGTGCAGGGCATGAGGATCACCAGGCGTCTCTTCGCCGCGGCCGCGCGAGCTACCCGCTCGACGGTCGCCGCCGCCTGACCTCCTTTTCTCCCGCCGGCGACCGGTCACGGTCCGCCGGCGCCGTTCGTCCTCTTCGCACCGTCCCGCGCCTCGCGGACCTTTCCGGTCGACCACTGACCCGAAAGGCCCACACCATGACACCCGAGCAGATCACCGGGACCTTCATCGACTTCTACCGGGAGCGGGGGCACCTGCTCCTGCCGGAGAGTTCGCTGGTGCGGCCACCGGACGATCCGGTGTTGTTCACGACGTCCGGGATGCACCCGCTGACCCCGTACCTGGAGGGTCGGCCGCACCCGCTCGGTCGCCGCCTGGTCAACGTCCAGCGCTGCCTGCGCACCACCGACCTGGACGAGGTCGGCGACCCCACCCACCTGACCGTCTTTCAGATGCTCGGGTCGTGGTCGTTGGGCGACTACCCCGGCCCGCGCAGCCTGCGCTGGGGCTACGAGCTGCTCCGTGACGGTTTCGGCGTCGAACGGGACCGGCTGCACGCGACCGTGTTCGGCGGTGACGGGCCGGTCGGGCCGGACACCGGCTCGCTGGAGACCTGGGGCGAGCTCGGTGTGCCGGTGGAGCTGACCGGCCAGGAGAACTGGTGGTCTAACGGCCCGACCGGGCCGTGCGGCCCCGACTCGGAGATCTTCGTCTGGACCGGCGACACCCCACCCACCGGCACGCCCACGACCGACGGTCGGTGGATGGAGGTGTGGAACCACGTGCAGATGCGCTACCACCGCGACGGCGACGGCCGCCTGGAGCCACTGCGGCAGCACAACGTCGACACCGGGATGGGCCTGGAGCGCATGGAGATGGTCCTGCGCGGCGGCCGGTCGGTCTTCGAGGGCGAGGGCTTCCGCCCGTGGGTCCGGTCGGTGACCGGCCTCTGGCAGCCGGACGAGGAGACGCTGCGTCGGGTCTGCGACCACCTGCGGTCCAGCGTCGTGATGATCGGCGACGGCGTGCGCCCGTCGAACACGGGCCGGGGTTACGTGCTGCGCCGGCTGGTGCGGCGGGTGCTCACCCTGCTGTGGCGGGACGACCCGTCGCGCAGCCTCTCCGACCTGCCCGGCGAGCCGTTCCGGCACACCCTGGACGGGTTCCGGCTGGGCACCGGGGTCGGCGATCCGCGGGACGTGCTGCTCGACGAGGAGCGGCGGTTCCGTGGGCTGCTGCGGCGCGGGCGACCCGTCGTCTCCCGGTACCGGTCGCGGGGTCCGCTGACCGACGTGGACTACCGCTACCTGCACGACACGTACGGCCTGCCGCGGGAGCTCGTGGACGGGTTGCTGACCGAGGCGGCGTGACGGCACGCCACGTCGATGCCCCCGACCTCGTTGTCCGCGGTGCGGGCAGCCGTCCACGCCGTTCAGCGGTCGGCAGGGTCGGACGCCCCCGGGAGGGCGTCGTAGCGGGCGAGGTCGCCGCTGGGGGTGGGCAGGACGCGGCGGGCGGTCGACCATCCTGTCCGTCGCGGGAGCACCAAAACATTGATACCCGTCCACCCCTCTGTAACAATTAACAGACTTTACAGTCGGAAGCGGTGGAAAGGACCATGACATGGCGCGACGAACGGCCGCGACCCTTCCCCGCCGACCCCGCACCCGCCTGGCCGCCGCCCTCGCGGCGGCGATCGTCGCCGTGCCGGTCGGCCTCATCGTCGGTGTCCAGTCCGCGTCCGCGGCGGCCGTGGGCGCCATCACCGGGTACGGCGGCAAGTGCGTCGACGTGGCCGCCGCGAACCCCGCCAACGGCACGACCGTGCAGCTCTACACCTGCAACGGGAGCGCGGCGCAACAGTGGACGGTCGCCGACGACGGCACGATCCGCGCGCTCGGCAAGTGCCTCGACGTGGCCGCGGCGAGCACCGCCAACGGCGCCCGGGTGCAGATCTACGACTGCAACGGCACGGCGGCGCAGCAGTGGTCGGCCGGCGGCGGGCGGTTGGTTAACCCCAACTCGGGCAAGTGCCTCGACGCGACCGGGCCCAGCTCCGCCGACGGCACCCCGTTGCAGATCTGGACCTGCACCGGCGCCGCCAACCAGAGCTGGACGCTACCCACCGGGGGTGGCACCCCTCCCCCGTCCGCCGGCTTCACCCACCCCGGCGTGCTCGTCAGCCGCGGACAGCTCGACTTCGTCCGCGGCCGGGTCCAGGCCGGCGCGCAGCCCTGGACGTCGGCGTACAACCAGATGATGGGCAGCCGGTACGCCTCGCTGTCCCGGACCCCGGCACCGCGCGCGCTCGTCGAGTGCGGGTCGTACTCCAACCCGAACAACGGCTGCACCGACGAGCGTGAGGACGCGATCGCCGCGTACACCGACGCGCTCGCCTGGTACGTCACCGGGGACGCCCGGTACGCCCAGAAGTCCATCCAGATCATGGACGCCTGGTCGGCGACGATCACCGCGCACACCGGCAGCAACGCGCCGCTGCAGACCGGCTGGGCCGGCTCCGTCTGGCCACGGGCCGCCGAGATCATCAAGCACGCGTACGGGAACTGGCCGAACGCCAACCGGTTCGCCACCATGCTGCGCACCGTCTACCTGCCGATGGTCCGCAACGGTTCGAACAGCAACGGCAACTGGGAACTCACCATGATGGAGGCCGCCGTCGGCATCGCCGTGTTCCTCGACGACCGGACCGCCTACGACGCGGCGGTCGCCCGCTTCCTCAACCGGACCCGCGCGTTCGTCTACCTGCCCAGCGACGGCGCCCTGCCCTACACGGTCCCCGGCAGCGGCCTGGACACCAGCGGCGAGATCATCAACTACTGGCACGGTCAGTCCACCTTCGTCGCCGGGCTCGCGCAGGAGACCTGCCGCGACTTCACCCACACCGGGTACGGCATCTCGGCCATCTCGCATGTCGCCGAGACCTCGCGGATCCAGGGCCAGGACCTGTACCCGCAGGTCGGCGAGCGGCTGCGGCACGCCCTCGGCCTCCACTCGCGCTATCAGCTCGGCGAGCCGGCACCCTCCTGGCTCTGCGGCGGCAGCCTCACCCGCGGCCTCGGGCCGATCACCGAGGTCGGCTACAACGCGCTGGCCAACCGGCTGGGCAACGCGATGACCAACACGCAGACCCTCACGGTGCAGCAGCGACCCGCCGGCACCAACAACCTCTTCGTCGCCTGGGAGACCCTGACCCACGGCGAGAACCCGAACTGACCGTCCGTTCCCGCGACGCGACGGGGCCGCCGCCCCTGGACCCCGCCGATCATGCAGTTGTGGTGCCCCACAAAAACACCGTTCCGACATCAATCAGGCACCATAACTGCATGATCGACCGAAGGAATGCGGCGATCTTGCGGTTTTCGTCCTGATGCAAGCCGCATAACGAGTGCCGAAAGTGCAGGATCGCACCTGCTGGCGTGATGCCGGCGGCGGCATGCGGGGGCTCGCGTGCGGTTGCGGAGTGGGTCGAGAATCGGGCGGGAGAGTTTGTCGATGCGGGTGACGGCAGCGGGTTGAGGTCCGATGGGGCCCCGACGGGCGGAGGTGGCGGGGTGTCCGGATCGGATCGTCAGGGGCGGTTGCGGCGGTACTGGGACCGGCACGCCGACTCGTACGACCGGCAGATGGCCTTCGCCGAGCGGCGTCTCTTCCGCGACACCCGGGCGTGGGTCGGCGGCCGGGCATCCGGCGACGTCCTGGAGGTGGCCGTCGGGACGGGGCTCAACCTGCCGCACTACCCGGCGGGAGTACGGCTGACCGGGGTGGAGTGGAGCCCGCGGATGCTGGCCGTCGCCCGGCGGCGGGCCCCGGAGATCGGTCGCGACGTCGACCTGCGGCTGGGCGACGCCCAGGCGCTCGATCTGCCGGACGTGTCGTTCGACACGGTGGTCTGCACGTTCTCGCTCTGCGCGATCCCCGACGAGCGGCGGGCGCTGGCCGAGATGCGCCGGGTGCTGCGACCCGGCGGCCTGCTCCTGCTGGCCGACCACGTGCCGTCCACGGCGTGGCCGGTGCGCGTCGCGCAGCGGCTCGCCGAGCTGGTCAGCGTGCCGGTGGGCGGTGAGCACTTCCTCCGCCGGCCGGCGGCGCTGGTCCGGGACTGGGGCTGGAAGGTCGACGCGCACGACCGGTTCGCGCTCGGCATCGTCGAGCGTCTCGCCGCCCGCAAACCGTCGGCCTGACCCGCCGTCCACCCGTGCCGCCCGCCCGGGCCGGCGGGCGCCGGACGGGTCGTCGGCGGCGGGCTGTGGCGACCGTCACCGCCGGCTCGGCCCCGCCGGTCAGCCGCCGGCGCAGTTGTTGCTGGTACGCCGCACGGTGTACTCCCGGTCGTCGGTGGTGATGCCCGACGGCTCGCCGTCGAAGTGGGTCTCGACCTTCTCCCAGCCCCGACGCTGCTCGTAGTGCAGGTGGGGGGCGCCGGAGTTGCCGGTGCTGCCCAGCTTCCCGATCTGCTCGCCCTGGGCGACCTCCTGCCCGACGCGCACCAGGGGCGGTTCGAGCAGGTGGAGGTACTGGGTCTCCCACCGGCCGCCGTGGTCGATCTTCACCCAGTATCCGCCGCCCCGCCCGCGCGGACCATCCGGGTCCTGCGGCGTGCGGCCGCCCAGCGAGCCGTTGATGCCGGCCACGGTGACGGTGCCGGCGTACGAGGCGAGGACGGGACGGCCCCACGCCTCACCCTCAGCCGGGAAGAGGTCGACGTCGTAGTCGTCGTGGCCGGGGTACGTGCCGAGCTGCCAGGTCTCCCCGCAGGCGACGGGGAGCTGGAAGAGCGGACGCGGCCCCGGGGGTCGCAGCAGCGGCACGACCACGATCGCGACGGCGACGAGGGCGCCGAGCGCGCCCAGCGCAAGAGCGATCCGGAGGATACGACGAGTGGGGCGATCATTGGAGAGGGGGCGGGTCGAACGGCTGGTGGTCACCGGAATAAGAATGTCAGGGCCTGGCAAGACAACGTTGTCCCGTCGCGAGCGAAAGGGTAAAAACCGGGCGCGAATGGCCTCAATGGGCACATATCGCAGCGGGCAACGTCTATATTGCCGGGTTGTTACGGAAATGTTGGCTTCCTCACTTGCGGATGAACTTCTCCGCGCAATACGTTGCCGTACACAACAAAACGGTGCAGGACCCATCCCCTCCCGGAGGCATCCCATGACGTTGGCAGCAAGGTGGCGCCAACGATGAACGCCGCGCCCACACTCCTCGAGATGCGCGCCATCACCAAGGAGTTCCCCGGAGTCAAGGCTCTCTCCGACGTCAACCTGCAGGTGCGCGCCGGCGAGATCCACGCGATCGTCGGCGAGAACGGTGCCGGCAAGTCGACGCTGATGAAGGTGCTGAGCGGGGTCTACCCGTACGGCAGCTACGACGGCGAGATCGTCTACCAGGGCGAGGTCTCCCGCTTCGCGGACATCCGCGCGAGCGAGCGGGCCGGGATCGTGATCATCCACCAGGAGCTCGCCCTCATCCCGCACATGTCGATCACCGAGAACATCTTCCTCGGGAACGAGCCGCGCAAGGCCGGCGCGATCGACTGGAAGGCGGCGAACCGCCAGGCCATCGAGCTGATGGCCCGGGTGGGTCTGCGCGAGGACCCGGACACCCTGATCAAGGACATCGGTGTCGGCAAGCAGCAGCTGGTGGAGATCGCCAAGGCGTTCGCCAAGGACGTCAAGCTGCTCATCCTCGACGAGCCGACCGCCGCGCTGAACGAGGACGACTCGCAGCACCTGCTGGACCTGCTGCGCGGCTTCCGCGAGCGGGGCATCACCTCGATCATCATCTCGCACAAGCTGAACGAGGTCGAGGCGATCTCCGACCGGATCACGATCATCCGTGACGGCCGGACCATCGAGACGCTGGACGTCAAGGGCGACGGCGTCGACGAGGACCGGATCGTCCGGGGCATGGTCGGCCGTGAGCTGCACAGCCGGTTCCCCGACCACACGCCCAAGATCGGCGATGTGTTCTTCGAGGTCCGCGACTGGACCGTCCGGCACCCCATCTCCGCCGAGCGGCTGGTCGCCAAGCACTCGAACTTCGTCGTACGCCGGGGCGAGATCGTCGGCTTCGCCGGCCTCATGGGCGCCGGTCGCACCGAGTTGGCCATGAGCGTCTTCGGCCGCTCCTACGGCGTCTACGAGTCGGGCACGATCGTCAAGGACGGCAAGGAGATCGTCCTCAAGACGGTCCCGGACGCCATCGCCCACGGCCTCGCGTACGTCAGCGAGGACCGCAAGGCGATCGGCCTGAACCTGCTCGACGACATCAAGACGTCGACGGTCGCCGCCAAGCTCTCCAAGATCACGCGACACGGTGTCCTCGACGAGGTCGAGGAGTACCGGGCCGCGGAGGAATACCGCAAGAACCTGCGCATCAAGGCTCCGACGGTCGACGAGGGCGTCAACAAGCTCTCCGGCGGCAACCAGCAGAAGGTCGTCCTGGCGAAGTGGATGTTCACCGACCCGGACCTGCTGATCCTGGACGAGCCCACCCGTGGCATCGACGTGGGTGCGAAGTACGAGATCTACGGGATCATCCAGCGGCTCGCCGACCAGGGGAAGGGCGTCATCGTCATCTCCTCGGAGCTGCCCGAGCTGATCGGGCTCTGCGACCGCATCTACACGGTGTCGGAAGGCACCATCACCGGTGAAGTCGCCCGGCAGGACGCCGACCCGGAGAACCTCATGAAGCTGATGACCTCTACGAAGAAGATGCAGACACGATGAGCCGACTGAAGGAACTCCAGAAGAACCTCTTCGGAGGAACCACGTCCAACGCCCGTCAGTTCGGGATGATCTTCACGCTGGTCGCGATCGTCGTCCTGTTCCAGATCCTGACGGACGGCCTGACCCTGCGATCGGACAACCTGATCGCCCTCTTCCAGCAGAACTCGTACATCCTGATCCTGGCCATCGGCATGCTGATGGTGATCGTCGCCGGGCACATCGACCTGTCGGTCGGCTCGATCGCGGCCTTCGCGGGCATCCTGGTGGCCAAGTCCATGGCCGAGTGGAACCTGCCCTGGCCGGTCGCCATCCTCTTCGGCCTCGCCATCGGTGCGATCATCGGCGCCTGGCAGGGCTTCTGGGTGGCCTACATCGGGGTACCCGCGTTCATCGTGACGCTGGCCGGCATGCTGCTCTTCCGCGGCGGCAACCAGTTCATCGGTAACGCGAACACCATCCCGGTGCCGGAGGGCTTCCGGCAGATCGGTGCCGGCTTCCTGCCCGAGACCGGCCCGAACACCGGCTACAACAATTTGACCCTGCTGCTCGGCCTCGCGGCCGCCGTCGCGGTGGTCTGGCGGGAGCTCCAGGCCCGCAAGACCCGGCGGGACATGAACGCCGAGCCGATCCCGATGTGGATCTCCATCGTGCGGATGGTGGTCATGGTCGGTGCGCTGGCCTTCGTCGCGCTGCGCTTCGCCAGCGGCCGCGTGGGCACGAGCTTCCCGATCTCCGGCATCATCCTCGTGGCGCTGGTCCTGGCCTACTCCTTCTACACCCGCAACACCGCGGGTGGCCGGCACATCTACGCGGTCGGCGGCAACTCCCGCGCCGCGGAGCTGTCCGGTGTGAAGCTCAAGCGGGTCAACTTCATGGTCATGATGAACATGTCGATCCTGGCCGCGCTCGCGGGCATGATCTTCGTGGCCCGCTCGGCGGCTTCCGGCCCCCAGGACGGCAACGGCTGGGAGCTCGACGCGATCGCCGCCGTCTTCATCGGTGGCGCGGCCGTCTCCGGCGGCATCGGCACCATCAGCGGCTCGATCGTCGGCGGTCTGGTCATGGCCGTCCTCAACAACGGTCTGCAGCTGATGGGTGTCGGCACCGACCGTGTCCAGATCATCAAGGGCCTGGTCCTGCTGCTGGCCGTCGCCCTCGACGTCTACAACAAGAAGCAGGGACGCTTCTCGATCATCGGGAGCATCACCCGCTCGTTCCGTCGGGACGACACCCCGGCCGCACCACCAAAGACGTCCGACGCGGACCGCGAGCCCGCCAAGGCACCCGTGGCCGGCTGACGCCGACCACTCTCCCCATCACCATCCGAGAAAGGCACGCACCTCTCATGCGCAAGATCATCGGCAAGGCGGTGGCCGTCGGCGCCATCGCGGCGCTTGCCCTCACCGCCTGCGGCTCCGGCCGCGACGAGGGCACCAGCGGCTCGGGCTCCGAGGCCAAGGGCTTCGCGGCCAACTCTCTGATCGGTGTGGCCCTGCCGGCCAAGACCTCGGAGAACTGGGTCCTCGCGGGCGACCTGTTCAGCAACGGCCTGAAGGAGGCCGGCTTCCAGGCTGACGTGCAGTACGCCGGCGCGTCGACCACGGTCGCCGACCAGCAGGCCCAGATCACCGCCATGGTCACCAAGGGCGCCAAGGTCATCGTCATCGGCGCGACCGACGCCGCGCAGCTGTCGACCCAGGTCGCCGCGGCCCACCAGGCCGGCGCGAAGGTCATCGCGTACGACCGGCTGATCGTCAACACGCCGGACGTCGACTACTACGTCGCCTTCGACAACTTCAAGGTCGGCCAGCTCCAGGGCCAGGCCCTGCTGGACGGCATGAAGGCCAAGAAGCCGAACGGCCCGTACAACATCGAGCTCTTCTCCGGCTCGCCGGACGACAACAACTCGAAGGTCTTCTTCGACGGCGCGATGGACGTGCTGAAGCCGGAGATCGACAAGGGCAACGTCGTGGTCGCGTCGGGCCAGACCGACATCAAGCAGACCGCCATCCAGGGCTGGAAGGCCGAGGGTGCGCAGGCCCGCATGGACCAGCTGCTGACCTCGACCTACGGCAACAAGGAGCTGGACGGCGTCCTCTCCCCGAACGACACCCTCGCCCGGGCGATCATCACCTCGGTCAAGGGCGCCGGCAAGCCGGTCCCGGTCGTCAGCGGCCAGGACTCGGAGGTCGAGTCGGTCAAGTCCATCATGGCCGGCGAGCAGTACATGACCATCAACAAGGACACCCGCAACCTGGTCAAGCAGACCATCGACATGGTCAAGGCCCTCCAGGCCGGTAACGCCCCGCAGGTCAACGACACCAAGACCTACAACAACGGTTCCAAGGTCGTCGACACCTACCTGCTCCCGCCGGTCGCCGTCACCAAGGCCAACGCGGCCGAGGCGTACGCCAACGACCCGAAGCTCGCGCCGCTCACCAAGTAAGCAGCGGGAGCAGTCAGCACGGCGTCGGGTCCCGGAGAAATCCGGGACCCTTCGTCGTCTGGCAGGCGCCATCCCTCATCAGCACAACAGCAGACGAAAGGAGGCCGAGAATGGTGCTGCAACCCGCCCTGTCCGGCCTCCCCCGTGGCCGCCCGGCCACGGAGTCCCTCACCACCGTGGCTCCCGGCGCGAGCCAGGAGGAGATCCGCCGACAGAACCTCGGCGCGCTCCTGCGGCACGTCCACGTGCACGGCCCGACCACGCGAGCCCAACTGACCAGCCGTCTCGGCCTGAACCGCAGCACCATCGGCGCGCTCGCCGGCGATCTCGTCACCGCCGGCCTCGTCACCGAGGAGGTGGCCCCGAGCGTCACCCGCCGCGCCGGCCGCCCGTCCCTCGTGGTGAGTCCCCGTTCCGACGGGGTCTACGCCCGGGCCCTGAGCATCGAGGCGGGGAAGCTGCGGGCCGCCCGCATCGGCCTCGGCGGCCGGATCCTCGACCTGCGCGAGACCGTACGTCCCGCCGGGATGTCCGCCGTCGACGCCGTCGGCGCCCTGGCCGACCTCGTCCGCGACATGGAATGCGCCGTCACGGCGGACGCGGTCTGCGTGGGCGGCGCCGTCGCCGTGGCCGACACGGCGCGCGACAGCGACGGACGGATCCGCTTCGGTGGGCCCGACGAGGCGCTGCGCGCCGCGCTGGCGGCGGAGATCGCGGTCGGGCTCCCCTTCCTGGCCGGCGACCTCGCCGACATCGCCGGCCTCGCCGAGCACATCCGCGGCGCGGCTGCCGGCAGCGGCAACCTCATCTACCTGCACGGCGACCTCGGGGTCAGCGCCGGGCTCATCATCGACGGCCGGCTCGTCGTCGGCCACCAGGGGCACGGCGGCCAGGTCGGCCACATGGTCGTCAACCCGAACGGACGGCCCTGCTGGTGCGGGTCGCGCGGCTGCTGGGAGACCGAGATCGGCGAGGCCGCGCTGCTACGGCACGCCGGCCGGGATCCCGACGCCGCGGGTGGGGTCGCGGAGGTCCTGCACGCCGCTGCCCAGGGCGAGCCGGCGGCGACCGAGGCCGTCCGCCGGGTCGCCGAGTGGCTCGGCTTCGGCGTGGCCAACCTGGTCAACATCATCAACCCGGACACCGTCGTGCTCGGCGGGTCGCTCGGCGAGATCTACGCGGCCGCGTCGGACACCGTCCGCCACCGCCTCGGTGAGGTGGCGCTGCCCACGTCGTGGCCCCAGGTGCAGTTGCGTACGGCGGCGCTCGGTTGCGACGCGGCCCTCATCGGCGCCGCGGAGCTGGCCTTCGAGCGGCTGCTCGCCGACCCGCTGAACGTCGGCAGCGCCGCCTGACCCGGCGCGCGGCCCGCCGCGGCGGTCGACGGTGCCGCCCGGAAGGCGTCCCGCCGCGACGGACGACCCGCCCGCGGCCACCGTCCGGTGGCCGCGGGCGAGCGCCGGCTCAGCGTCCGGTCGAGTTGTACGCCCGCGCCGGCCGCGGGGTGTCCGGCCCGTGACGGCCGGCGGAGACGGTATGAACGAACGGTGGCGATAGACGCGAGCGGCGGTAAGGTGCTCGCGTGACCACCGACGCCAGCCGTACGAGGCGACCGACCATGGTGGACGTCGCCGCCCTGGCCGGGGTGAGCCTGAAGACCGTCTCCCGGGTCGTCAACCAGGCACCCCACGTGCAGCCGGAGCTGGCCCAACGGGTGCTGGCCGCCGCCGCCGAGCTGGGCTTCCGTCGCAACCATCTGGCGAGCTCACTACGCTCCGGCCAGACCACCGCCACGATCGGCCTGCTCATCGAGGAGATCGCCAACCCGTTCTACGCGGCCATCGCGGGCGCGGCGGCGGAGGTCGCCCGGCTGCACCGCACGATGCTGATCATCGCCAGCTCCGAGGAGGATCCGTCCCGCGAGCAGGAGCTGCTCAGCGACCTGTGCGCGCGCCGCGTCGACGGGCTGCTCGTGGTCCCGGCCGGCGACGACCACTCGTTCCTGCACGCCGAGGTGGAGCTCGGGACCCCGGTGGTGTTCCTCGACCGGCCCGCCGGAGGTCTGCCGGCCGACACGGTGCTGCTGGACAACCGGGGCGGCGCCCGCGACGGGGTCGCCCGCCTGGTCGAGCAGGGGCACCGCCGGGTCGCCGTGCTCTTCGATTCGACCCGCGTCTACACCATGCGGGAGCGCCTGGCCGGTGCGCGCGAGGCGCTGGCGGCGGCCGGTGTGCCGGCCGACGACCGGTTGGTCCGGGACGGCGTCCGGGACCCGGCGACCGCGGCCCGGGTGGTCGGCGAACTGCTCGACGGCGACGACCCACCCACCGCCTTCTTCTGCCTCAACAACCGCATCACCCTCGGTGCGGTGGAGCAGCTCCACCGGCGCGGCGGCGACGCCGCCCTGCTCGGCTTCGACGACTTCGACGTGGCCCGGCTGCTGCCGTACCCGCTCACCGTGATCGCGTACGACACGCACCGGCTGGCGCGCACCGCCGCCGAGCTGCTGTTCCGCCGGATCGCGGGTGACCGGTCGGCGCCGCGCACCCTGCTGGTCCCCACCGAGCTGGCCGAGCGGGGCGTGCCCCGGGCCTGAAGCCGGGTCAGGCCGTCAGTAACACACCCGCGTACGACACCCCGGCGACGACCACCCACGCGCTCAGGCCCAGCGCGGCGGCTCGTCCACCGGTGCGCACCAGACCGGGCAGGTGCACGGCGCTGCCGAGCGCGAACAGCGCGGCGGTCAGCAGGATCTCCTGCCCCAGGCCCGCCCCGGCGAGCACCGTCTCGGGCAGCCAGCCGGTGCTGCGCAGGCCGATCATGACGAGGAAGCCGACGACGAACAGCGGGACGACAGCGGGCAGGCGGCCGGCCGTCTCGGCGCCGTCCGCGTCCGGGCGGCTCTGCCGGGCCCGGCGCCGCAGGCCGAGCGCCACGACGGCCACCAGTGGGGCCAGCAGCGCCACCCGCATCAACTTCACCAGGACCGCGTCACCGAGCGCCGCCGACCCGGCGGTCTGCGCGGTGGCGACGACCTGCCCCACGTCGTGCACGCTCGCCCCCACCCAGCGGCCGAACTGCACGTCGTCGAGGCCCAGGGGCTGTTGCAGCAGCGGGAGGACGGCGATGGCCAGCGTGCCGCAGAGGGTCACCAGCGCCACCGAGGCGGCGGCGTCCTCCTCGTCGCTGCGGGTCGCCGCGCTGACCGCGCCGATGGCCGAGGCGCCGCAGATCGCGTAGCCGGCGGCGATCAGCAGCGGTTGGTCGCCGCGCAGGCCGATCCGGCGGCCGAGCCACCAGGTGCCGCCGAACGTCGCGGCCACCACCGCGAGCACCATCAGCATGCTCGGCCACCCGAGCTCCCGCACGTCCTGGACGCTGAGCTTGAGCCCGAGCAGCACGATGCCGACCCGCATGAGTCGCTTGGCCGCCACGCTCAGCCCGGGTCGGGCCACCCCGCGGACACGCTCCCGGAGGCCGGGAAGGTGGGCGGCGGCGATACCCAGCACGATCGCCGCGGTCAGCGCCGGCACGGCGGGCACCACCAGGTGGACCGCCCAGGCGAGGGCGGCTCCGACGACCGCGAAGAGCAGGCCGGGCAGGAGACGCCGCGAGGCGTCCGAGGACCGCGAGCCGACCCGGCGGCCGGCCGGGCCCGCGGGGACGTGGACGGTGTCGGCCGGGGACTCCTGCGGGTGGCCGGGGCCGATCAGCGCGGTGCCGGAACCGGACGCGACGGTCACGACTCGTCGGTCCGCAGGTCGTACACCCGGCGGACGCTCGATCCGAGGCGGGAGATGTCCGCTCCGTAGATGTGCAGGGACACCGCCTTGCCGGTCCCGCCGTTCCAGACCCGGTGGATGTCGCCGGGCGGTGCGAAGCCGCAGACGTCGCCCGGACCGTTGACGACGTCCTCGGTGGCGACGAGCCGGGCCACGGCACCGTCGGAGACGAGGCGGAAGCGCCGCTCGTGCTCCTCGCCCTGGTGCACCCCAGTGACGCACCAGGCGACGTGGTCGTGGATGGCGGTCTGCTGCCCGGGCAGCCACACGAGCGCCACGATCGAGAAGCTGCCGTCGCGCTCGGCGTGCAGCAGGTGCTGGCGGTACCGGTCCGGGTCGCCCTCGTACTGCTCATCGGTGAGCAGGTCGGACGCGCCCAGGTGCGGGGCGAGCTGCTCACCGACCAGGTAGGCGGTCAGGTCGGGCGGAAGGCCCCGGTCGACCGCGGCCCGGACGTCCGTCACGAGCCGCGCGAGGCGGGAGGTGGTGGCGGGGGCGACGCGGACGGCGGCCGGAGTGGTCATGACCCCAGCCTGACCGCTCCCGACCCATCACGTCCAACAACAGTTTCTTGGCGAAACCATAGGGATTCTTATGGGTTGATGGCGTCCCGACCGGCGACGGTCACTCCGGGACGTCCTCGCCCCGGCGGCCGGCCACCGTCGCGAGGGCGTCCAGCACCTGGGCGGTGGCCGGGACGCGCAGGTGCTCGCGCAGGACATACGCCGACACCTGACGCCGCGAGGCCGGCAGGAGCGGCCGACCACGCACCTTGTCCCGCCGCAGGAAGGAGAGCGTGAGCCCGGGCATCATCGCCACCCCGAGACCCTGCGCGACGAGCGACTGGACCGCGAGGTTGTCGTCGGTGGTGAACACGATGTCGGGGGTGAACCCGAGCTGTTCGCACTCGTGCAGGAAGTTGGTGCGGCAACGCAGGCACCCGGCGATCCAGCGCTCCTCGGCGAGGTCGGCCAGCTCGACCGCGCGACGCCGGGCCATCGGGTGCCCGACGGGCAGCAGCACCGTGAGCTGGTCCTCCAGCAGCGGCACCTCCACCAGCTCGTCCGGCACCTCCTCCCGCAGGCCGGGATAGGTGAAGGCGAGCGTCAGGTCCGCCTCCCCCTGCACCACCCGCCGCAGCGAGTCGGGCGGCTCGTCCTCCAGCAACTCCACCCGGATCCCCGGGTGCTCGACGGCCAGCAGCGCCATCGCCTCGGGCACCAGCGTCGCGTTGGCGCTGGGGAACGCGCACACCCGCACCCGACCGGTACGCAGCCGCGCGATCGCCGCCATCTGCTCCCGCGCGACCGACATGCTGCCGAGGATGGTCTCCGTGTGGCGGGCCAGCGTCTCCCCCGCCTCGGTCAGCCGCAGCCGCCGGCCGACCCGGGTGAACAGCGGAGTGCCGACCTCGCGCTCCAGCGCCTTCATCTGCTGCGTGATCGCGGGCTGGGTGTAGCCGAGCGCCTGCGCAGCCGCGGAGTACGACTGGGACCGGACCACCTCGTGGAAGGTCCGGATATGGCGCGAATCGAACACCACCGGATCATAGGCTCGCCCGGAGGGGCATCGGCCACCTGCACGCGGTGAGGTGCGGCTCACGCAGCGGAGGCGACGACCCGTCGCGGCGGGCGCACACCCTCCTCTCGGCGGCTCCGCCCGGCCACTCACCCGACCGATCCGGTCGCACGGGCTGCCTATGATCCGGCGCATGGCGTTGCTGCACCGGGCGGAACTGCGCCCCACCAAACTCGAACTCCTGGCCGCCTGGCTGCCGGGCCGCCCCTGGCACCCGACGGATGCGGACGTCGGCGGGGGCCTCGACCGGGTCGCCGCGTACCGCTTCGACGACCCGGCGGGCGAGGTCGGGATCGAGACCATCCTCGTCCGGGCCGGCACCGGCCCGGTCCTGCAGGTCCCGCTGACCTACCGGGGTGCGCCGCTGGCCGGCGCCGAGCAGTGGCTCGTCGGCACCTGTGAACACTCCGTGCTGGGCCGCCGCTGGGTCTACGACGGCACCGGCGACCCGGTCTACGCGGCGGCTCTGGCCGGCGCGATCCTCGGCGGCGGCGGTCAGGCCCAGGAGTACTTCGAGGAGAACGGCCGGCGTGAGCACCGGGCG
Source organism: Micromonospora sp. NPDC049366 (assembly GCF_044466625.1). NCBI lineage: Bacteria > Bacillati > Actinomycetota > Actinomycetes > Micromonosporales > Micromonosporaceae > Micromonospora > Micromonospora sp. NPDC049366. The sequence continues at coordinate 491,388 of NZ_JBITMV010000002.1, read as the reverse complement.
CCGAGCATGGCGATCGCCACGGACGGCCGCCAGCTCGACGTGCCGGAGATCCGCGTGGTCGACCGCGTCGAGGACGGCGACCCGACCCGGATCGTGGCCGGCCCGGTCGAGTTGACCGTGGTCCGTCGGGTCGGTGCCCACGCCGCCCTGCCGGGGCACCGGCTCACCGGGGCGTGGGACGGGCAGGCCGTCGCCGTGCCGCTGGCGTACGCTACGGCCCGCTGACGCGGGTCACCGTCGGCGAGCGGGCGCACGCGCCTAGCCCGCCGGCGGGGGCCGACCGGTGACCCGGATCACGGCGGACACGCTGTCGTCGCCGGGCGTTGGTCGGGTGTCCACAACTTTCGGCCGCCTCAGGTGGCGGGTCCGACGGTTTCGTTACCGACCGGTAGCGGCGAAGGTTGTTGACGGGGACCCCTGCCCTCAGGGAGTCCCCGTTTCGCTGTGAAGGAACCATTGGGAGGCTTGCTCGGTGTTCAGCCGCATCGCCATCGTCAACCGCGGAGAGGCCGCCATGCGGCTGATCCATGCCGTCCGCGAGCTCAACGCCGAGACCGGGTCCGCGCCGATCGAGACGGTCGCGCTCTACACCGAGGCCGAGCGCACCGCCACCTTCGTACGGGAGGCGGACGACAGCTACTGCCTGGGGCCGGCGTCGGCGCGCCCGTACCTCGACCACGCCGTGCTGGAACGCGCGCTGATCGAGACGCGGGCGGACGCCGCGTGGGTCGGCTGGGGGTTCGTCGCGGAGGACCCGGCCTTCGCCGAGCTCTGCGAGAAGATCGGCGTCACCTTCATCGGTCCGAGCGCCGAAGCGATGCGTACGCTCGGTGACAAGATCGGCGCGAAGCTGATCGCCGAGGAGGTCGGGGTCCCGGTCGCGCCGTGGAGCCGGGGCGCGGTGGAGAGCCTCGACGCGGCCAAGCGCGCGGCGGCCGGCATCGGCTACCCCCTGATGCTCAAGGCGACCGCCGGTGGTGGCGGACGGGGCATCCGGGTGGTCCGCAGCGACGAGGAGCTGACCGACGCCTACGAGCGCACCAGCCTGGAGGCCGAGCGCGCGTTCGGCAGCGGCGTCGTGTTCCTGGAGCGCCTGGTCACCGGCGCGCGGCACGTCGAGGTGCAGGTCATCGCCGACGGTCAGGGCAGCGCGTGGGCGCTGGGGGTGCGGGACTGCTCGGTGCAGCGCCGCAACCAGAAGGTCATCGAGGAGTCCGCCTCCCCCGTGCTCGCCCCCGAGCAGGTCCGGGAGCTCAAGTCGTCGGCCGAGCGGCTCGCGCTGGCGGTGAACTACTGCGGCGCGGGCACCGTCGAGTTCCTGTACCACCCGGGCGAGAAGCTCTTCGCCTTCCTGGAGGTCAACACCCGGCTGCAGGTGGAGCACCCGATCACCGAGGCCACCACGGACTTCGACCTGGTCAAGGCTCAGCTCCACGTGGCCGCCGGCGGCCGGCTCGGCGACCTGGTGCCGCGCGAGGCCGGTCACGCCGTCGAGGCGCGCCTCAACGCCGAGGACCCCGACCGGGACTTCGCGCCGGCGCCGGGGCGGATCGTGCGGCTGGCCCTGCCGGCCGGCCCGGGGATCCGGGTCGACACCGGCGTCAGCGAGGGTGACGTGATCCCCGCCGACTTCGACTCGATGATCGCCAAGATCATCGCGTACGGCCGCACCCGCGACGAGGCGCTCGGGCGGCTGCGCCGCGCGGTCGCCGAGACCACCGTCATCATCGAGGGCGGCGCGACCAACAAGAGCTTCCTGCTCGACCTGCTCGACCAGCCCGAGGTGATCGACGCCAGCGCCGACACCGGGTGGATCGACCGGGTCCGCGCGCAGGGCCGCCTGGTGTCCTGCCGGCACTCCGGCATCGCGCTGGCCGCGGCCGCGATCGAGGCGTACGAGGACGAGGCGCTCGTCGAGCGGCAGCGGCTGCTGTCGACCGCGCACGGCGGTCGTCCCCAGGTGCAGCACGAGAGCAACCGGCCGATCGACCTGAAGCTGCGCGGTGCGAGCTACCGGGTGATCGTCGCGCAGACCGCGCCGCACCGGTTCCGGGTCTGCATCGGCACGGCGCCGGCCGTGGACGTGGAGCTGGACCGGTTCGACGAGCACACCGGCCGGATCGTGGTCAACGGCCGACGGCACCGGCTGGTGACCGACACGCACGGGCCGATCCACCTGGTCGAGGTGGACGGCGTCACGCACCGGGTCAGCCACGACGAGGGTGGCGTGCTGCGCTCCCCCGCCCCCGCGCTGGTCGTCGCCACCCCGCTGGAGGCCGGTGACGAGGTGGAGGCCGGCGCGCCCGTGCTCGTCCTGGAGAGCATGAAGATGGAGACCGTGCTTCGCGCGCCGTTCCGCGCGAAGCTGAAGGAACGTCTGGTCTCCGTCGGCAGCCAGGTGGAGACCGGCGCGCCGCTGCTGCGCCTGGAGCCGGTCGGTGAGCAGAGCGCGGGCGAGGCGGCCCAGACCGAGGCCGTCGACCTCGACCTGCCGCCGGAGCCGACCGGCCTGTCCGCCGAGGCCCGCGTCGCGCGCGGCATCGCCGACCTGCGCAGCCTGCTGCTCGGCTACGACCGCGACCCGCACGACGAGCGTCGGGCCCTCTCCGGTTACCTGGCCGCCCGGGCGGAGCTCGGCCACCGTCCGCTGGAGGAGGAGGTCGGGCTGCTGCAGGTCTTCGCGGACCTGTCCGAGCTCACCCGCAACCGGCCGGCCGGTGAGGAGACCAGGGCCGACAACCGGGTGCACAGCCCGCGCGAGTACTTCCACACGTACCTGCAGAGCCTCGACGTCGAGCGCGCCGGCCTGTCGGACACCTTCCGCGCCCGGCTCGCCCGGGTGCTCGCCCACTACGGCGTGGAGGACTTCGAGCGCACGCCGGCGCTGGAGGAGGCGGTCTTCCGCATCTTCCTCGCGCAGCAGCGGGCGTCGGCCGACGTCTCGGTGATCGTCACGTTCCTGCAGCGGTGGCTGACCGAGCCGCTGCCGCACGACGGTCTGCGCGAGCTGGTCGGCCAGGCGCTGGAGCACCTGATCTTCGCCACCCAGCTCCGGTTCCCGGTCGTCGGCGACCTGGCCCGCAGCATCGTGTTCCGCTGGGCCGCCCAGCCGATGCTGCGCCGCAAGCGCGCCGAGGTGTACGCCGACGTCCGTGGCCACCTGCGTCACCTCGACGAGCACCCCGACGCGCCGGACCGCGCCGAGCGGATCGCCAAGATGGTCGCGTCGCCGGAGCCGCTGGTCCGGCTGCTCGGTCAGCGCATCGGCAAGCCGGGCGCCGACCACGGGCCCATGCTCGAGGTGCTCAGCCGCCGCTACTACGGCAACCGGGGCGCCAGCGACGCGCAAACCGTCGACGTCGCCGGCCAGTCGTTCTTCACCGCCGGGTACGACCGCGACGGCGAGCGCTTCCGGCTGGTCGCGGCCGCCGCCGACGTCACCGACCTGCCGGCGACGCTGGAGCGGGTCGCCCAGCTGGCCGGGCCGGACACCGTCGCCGACGTGTACCTGACCTGGGCCGACCAGCCCGACGTGGACACCATGGCCGCGACTCTGCGGGACGTCCTCGACCGCGCGGGGCTGCTGGACGTCCTCCAGCGGGTGACGATGTCGGTGGCCGGGGTGACCGGCACCGCGATGCACCACCACTTCACCTACCGCCCCGGGCAGGGCGAGGACCGGGTCATCCGCGGGCTGCACCCGCTGATCGCCCAGCGCCTTCAGCTGCCGCGGCTGCGTCACTTCGACCTGACCCGGCTGCCCTCCGCCGACGAGGAGGTCTACGTCTTCCACTGCGTCAACCCGGACAACCCGGCCGACGAGCGGTTGGCGGCCATGGCGCAGGTCCGCGACCTGACGCCGCTGCGCGACACCGACGGGCGGATCCTCGCCCTGCCGGCCGCCGAGGGCGCGCTGGACGCCTGCCTCGACGCGATCCGGAAGGTGCAGGCGCAGCGGCCGGCGAAGAAGCGGTTCGATACCAACCGGATCACCATCTACGCGTGGCCGCCGAGCGAGCTGACCGTGGAGGAGCTGAACGCGGTGGCGCAGCGGGTCCTGCCGAGGACGGCGGGCGCCGGCCTGGAGGAGGTCCTCTTCCTCGGCCGCCAGCGCGACGCGGTCACCGGTGAGCTCACCGACATCGCGGTGAAGATCTCCTACGAGACCGGTATGCGGGTGTCGGTGACCCAGCCGACGGCCGAGCCGGTGCAGCCGCTCGACGACTACCGGCAGAAGGTGCTGGCCGCGCGGCGGCGGGGCACGACGTACCCGTACGAGCTGACCGACATGCTGGCCGGTCAGGGCGGCACGTTCACCGAGTACGACCTCGACGAGGCCGGCGAGCTGACCCCGGTGCGGCGGCCGAAGGGGCAGAACCGGGCCGGCATCGTCGTCGGGTTGGTGAGCACGCCGACCGAGCGGTACCCCGAGGGCGTCACCCGGGTGGCGTTGTTCGGCGACCCGACCAAGGCGTTGGGCGCGCTGGCCGAGCCGGAGTGCGCGCGGGTGATCGCCGCCCTCGACCTGGCCGAGCGGATGGGCGTGCCGGTGGACTGGTTCGCGCTGTCCGCCGGTGCCCGGATCGCGATGACCTCCGGCACCGAGAACATGGACTGGGTGGCGGCCGCGCTCAAGCGGATCGTGGAGTTCACCCAGGCCGGCCGTGAGATCAACATCGTGGTCGCCGGGATCACCGTGGGCGCGCAGCCGTACTGGAACGCCGAGGCCACGATGCTCATGCACACCAAGGGCATCCTGGTGATGACCCCGGAGTCGGCGATGGTGCTGACCGGGAAGCAGTCGCTGGACTTCTCCGGCGGGGTGTCCGCCGAGGACAACTTCGGCATCGGCGGCTACGACCGGGTGATGGGTCCCAACGGGCAGGCCCAGTACTGGGCACCGGACCTGCGGGGCGCGCGCGACGTGCTGATGGCGCACTACGACCACACGTACGTTCTGCCCGGTGAGGCCGGTCCGCGTCGCGCGGTCACGGCCGACCCGGTCGACCGGGACATCTCCGACTACCCGCACACCGTGCCGGACAGCGACTTCGCCACCGTCGGGGAGATCTTCTCCCGGGAGCGCAACCCCGACCGGAAGAAGCCGTTCGACATCCGTACGGTGATGCGGGCCCTCGCCGACCAGGACCACGCGGTCCTGGAGCGGTGGGCGGGCATGGCCGACGCCGAGACCGTGGTCGTGCAGGACGTGCACCTCGGCGGCATCCCGGTGTGCCTGCTCGGCGTCGAGTCCCGGTCGGTGCCCCGGCGCGGCTTCCCGCCCACCGACGGCCCGGACACCTACACGGCCGGCACGCTGTTCCCGCGCTCGTCGAAGAAGGCCGCGCGGGCGATCAACGCGGCCAGCGGGAACCGGCCGCTGGTGGTGCTGGCGAACCTGTCCGGGTTCGACGGTTCGCCGGAGTCGATGCGGCAGCTGCAGCTGGAGTACGGCGCGGAGATCGGCCGGGCGATCGTGAACTTCGAGGGCCCGATCGTGTTCTGCGTGATCTCGCGGTACCACGGCGGCGCGTTCGTGGTGTTCTCCAAGGCGCTCAACCCGAACATGACGGTGCTGGCCGTGGAGGGGTCGTTCGCGTCCGTCCTCGGTGGAGCGCCGGCGGCGGCCGTGGTGTTCGCCGGTGACGTCAACGCGCGTACGGCGAAGGACCCGCGGGTGGCGGAGCTTCAGGCGCGGGTCGCGGCGGCCGGCGACGGCGAGCGGGCCGCGCTGGTCACCCAGCTGATGGACGTCCGGGCCACGGTCCGGGCCGAGAAGCTGGGCGAGGTGGCCGCCGAGTTCGACGGCGTGCACAGCATCCAGCGGGCCGTCGAGGTGGGCTCGGTGGACGCCATCGTGCGGCCGGAGAAGCTGCGTCCGCAGATCATCGCAGCCGTCGAGCGGGGCCTGTCCCGCACCTGACGCCGTCGGTGGGCCACCCCGCCCTACCGGTTCCGACTGAGGCCGGTGTCACCCCGATCCGCTCGGGGTGACACCGGCCTTTCGCCGTGGTCGGGCCCGGTCACCCCGCCAGCACGAGCTCACGCAGCCGGCGGTCGAGTTCGGTGGCGTCCACCCCGCCCGGCCAGCCCCGCAGCAGCGCGCCGCCCTTGGCGACGACCACCACGGCCGGGGGTTCGCGGACGGCGTACGACCGCCAGATCGCACCGTCCCCGTCGACCACGACGGGATGCTCCACCCGGTGCTCCCGCAGGTACGTCTGCAGGTCCTCCGCCGTGTCCTCGGTGTTCACCCCGACGAAGACGACCCGGTCCCGGTAGGTGCGGGCCAGCTCGCTCAGCGCGTCCTGCCGCTGCGCGCAGAGCGCGCACCACGAGGTGAAGAAGGTCAGCACGACGGGCCGGGTGGCCCACAGATCCGCGAGGGCGACGGGGCTGCCGTCGGTGAGGGTGCCGGTGACGGCCGGCGCGCCGGGTGCCCCGGTGGGGGCCGGCCGCAGGGCGAGCCCGGCGGGTGCCGGGCCGGGCAGCGCGGCGGCGCCGCCGGCGAGCGGTCGGGGGTCCGCGGGGGCGTCGCCGCCGCTGCACGCGGTCGCGGTGAGCACGCCGAGCAGCGCCAGGACGGCGGCCCCGCGGCGTACCCGGCGGCGGGCGGTCATGACGGCACCACCGCGACGAGCGCGGGGCCCTCGGTGTCGTTCGGGGTGAGGGCGATCGGCGGGTGGCCGTCGACCACCAGCCGGTACGCGTCCCGGTCGGCCACCGTGACCGGCACAGCGAACTCGCAGTACGTGGGCACCCGCTCGACCTCCAGGTCCTCCTCGAACGTCGGCACGGACCGCCCCGCCGGCAGCGCCCCCTGGGCGAGGGTCCGGCCGGCGGCGTCGATCACCTGGAACGGTGACCGGTTGTGCAGGTGCGTGTAGGGGCCGGTGCCGGCGCACTCCACGCCGACCGGCCGAATGTTGATGTCCCGCACGAGGACCCGCACGGTGGTCGCCGCGCGGGCCTCCTCGGCGTCGTCGGGGTCACCGCACGCGGTCAGCGCAGCGGTGAGCAGCGACGGCAGCGTCAGCACCGCCAGCAGGCGCCGCATCTGTCCTCCCAGGTGGTCGAAGGCCCGGGGCGGTGGGCGGGACCCACCGCCCCGGGCCGGGGCGGAACCTCAGCCGAGCAGCGCGCGGGGCCGCTCGACCCGGCACTGCGCCGTGACGGTCTTGCTGGGGTCGCTCTCGGAGGTGGCGGTGAGCGTCACCTGGGTGGTGGCGCTCGCCGTGCGACTCGCGCCCACCGACACGTCGACCGTGGTCGTGCCGCCGAACCGGGCCGTGGCCAGCTCGTTGGGCAGCTCGACCCGCCAGCCCGTGCCGCCGACGCTGGCGGAGAGGCGGTACACGTCGGAGGTCAGGTACGCCGAGGCGTCCTCCGGGTGCCCCTGCTCGCCGGCCACGTACCGACCCTGGTTGGTCAGGTCGAACGTGCAGGTCGCGCCCTTACCGGTCGGCTTGCCCCGGGTGACGAGCTTGCCCTTGGACAGCGCCACACCGTGCGCGCTGGGACCGGCGCCGTCGAGCGAGCGGACCGCGACCGTGTACGACAGCACGCCCTGACTGTCCCGGCGGAGGTTCAGCACGTAGAAGTGCAGCCGGTTGGCCTCGTCCACGTACTCGTACTCACTGCCGGAGTTGGCGCCCGCGTGGAACAGCGCGTCGGACAGCTGCCGGTAGTCCCCCATGGTGATCTTCTGCGGGGTGCCGTTCGGCTGGTAGAAGTCCACCATGTCGATGTCCTGCGGGTTGGCGTCGACGACCCAGGCGAACGGTGCGCTGTCGGCGTTCTTCGTCTTGCTGATCAGCACGCCGTTGTCCGGGGTGAACGAGTCCGCGCCCATCCGGTCGACGACCTCGAGCGTGTAGTTGTTGTAGCGGCCGCCGTCGCAGAGCGGGTCGGTGGTCACGTTGCAGGCCGGCGCGCGGTCGGCGTCCATGGCGATGTTGATGCCGGTCAGGCCATCCGGTCCGGCGTCGACCGCGCGGGCGGTGACGTCGGCGACGACCATCCCGGACGTGGCGAGCGCCTCCCGCGACAGCCGCAGGACGTGCTCCTCGCCGAGCAGCCCGATCTTCATCTTGTCCCGCAGCACGTGCAGCGATCCCATCGAACCGCCGTTGACCGGCGGGATCTGCCAGCGGGTGTGCGGCCCGCCCGGGCCGTTGAAGGAGCCGCGCGACATCATGCTCCAGATGCCGGTGTACGCGCGCCGCAGCGGTGTGCCGTACGGGTTGTTGTAGTTGTCGCCGATGCTCAGCAGATGGCTCAGCTCATGGGCGTAGACGCCCATGCCGGAGCTCTCCGCCTGCGTCGACGAGCCACCACCGGCGTTCGGCCAGATCGTGGCGGCGGCCTTCCAGGACGTCCACTCGACGTACCGGGTCCGGGCGTAGTTGGGCAGGGCCGGGTCCGGTGGCCCCCACGCGTCCGGGACGTCCTCCTTGGTCTGGAACATCATCTGGCCGAACTCCTGCCAGGTGGACGACTCGTCCTGGCCGGCGGAGAGGATGAAGACCAGTTCGAAGCTGTCGGCGACCTCTTCACCGACGGCCGCCCGCCAGGCGCCCAGGCCGTCGGTGCGGATGTTCTTCGCGCACGTCTCGCCGGCCGGGCAGGCGCCGGGGTTGAAGCCGTTGTCGATGCCGTACTGGTAGGACTTCGCCGGCATCTCGTACGGCCCGAAGCCGGTGAGGTCAACGCCGTAGCGCCCGTTGGAGTCCTGCATCCAGTACTCGTGCAGGGTGTGCCCGCGGTTGAGCTGCCCCGGCTTGTTGAGGAAGTCCTGGTAGAACTGCGCGACCTCGCCCCGCGGCACGTTCGAGGCGGTCGCCTGCGGGTTGCCGAAGACCGTCGAGCCCGGCGGCTGGGTGACGACGAAGGGCTGGTCCGGATAGTCGAGCGTGACCAGCGCGATCTTGAAGTTGCGGACCGATCCGCGCACGGTCGGGTCGGCCCAGTTCTTGCCGGGCACCGGGACGTAGTCGTCCCAGGTCATGGTGTCCGGGTTCTGCCAGTCCTGCGGGTCGAGCACCTGGAACGGGGCGGGCCCGTCCGGTGGATGGGGGTGGCCCGGTGCGGCGGTGGCCGGCCCGGCCGAGGCGGAGGTGACCAGGACGGTCACGACCGCGGCGGCCAGCACCGAGCGCCACGCCGCGCGCCTGGTGGTCAGAGGGTGCATCGAGTCACCTCTCAGGTTGGGGAGGCTCTGAGGGGGACGACCGGGGTCGGCAGCGCTCGCCGCCCCCATGATCGCCTGTCGATGAATCTAGGAGCCGGCCCGCGTCGCGGTCACCGTGCATCTGTCGGCAGGTGGACGGGCGCCGCGTCCGACACCTGTAGGACGCACGGCGCTACGCCGGTCGCGGACCCCGCGGCCGTACGCGCGAGGGCCTGCTCCGCCGCGCGGCGGAGCAGGCCCACAGGTGGATGACGCCGCCGCAGCGGCGGGGATCAGCGACCGCCCCGGCGGTCAGCGCTTGGGGCGGAGGGTGTCGACCCGGGCGACGGCCTGGTCGATGCGTGCCTGGCTCAGCTTGCCGCTGCGGACCAGCCCGGTCACCACGTCCAGCGTCCGGTCGACGACGTCCGGCTCGTAGACCTGCTGGTTGGCGAAGACGAGCAGGTCGACGCCGGCCTGCAGCGCCAGGTGCACGGCCTCGGCGGAGCCAAAGCGGCGCGTGATCGCGACCGCCTGCATGTCGTCGCTGACCACCGGGCCCTGAAAGCCGAGCTCGCCGCGGAGCAGATCCGTGATGACCTTCGGTGACAGCGACGCGGGCCGGTTCGGATCCAGCTGTTTGTTGAGCACGTGCGCCGCCAGCACCGAGTCCGCCAGGCCGGCCCGGATCAGTCGCCGGAACGGCTCCAGCTCGACGGGCCGCCAGGTGGAGGTGACGTCGACGACCTCGAAGTCGGTGTTGCCCGCGGCGCTTCCGATGCCCGGGAAGTGCTTGATGGAGGTTTTGACGCCGGCGGCCCGGTGGGCGTGGATCTCCTCGGTGGCGTTGCTGACCACGACGTCCGGCTGTGCGGAGAAGCTGCGGTCGAGTGCGCCGATCGCCCGGCTCCGCGGGTCGATGTTCAGGTCGACGACGGGTGCGTAGTTGAGGGTGACCCCGACCCGGGTGAGGCTCTCGACCAGCCCTCGGGCCCACTCGCGGGTCGCCGGTGGCGAGTTCTCGGCGCCGATCTCGGCCTCCGACCGGGTGGCGGGGAAACCGTTGCTCGGGTTGAGCCGCGCCGTCCGTCCGCCCTCCTGGTCGATCGAGACGATCAGTGGGCCCGGCGCGGCGTTCTTGAGGTCCCGGACCAGCGCGGTGACCTGTTGGGGGGAGCGGATGTTGCGTGCGGCGTCGGTCTCCAGGTCGCGGTCGAAGAGGATCACCCCGCCGAGACCCCCGCGGACGGCCCGGACGATCCAGTCGTCGCGGGTGACCCGGTCGCCGCGGAAGCCCACCACGAGCAGGCTCGCGACCTTCCGCCGGAGCGCGGCCGCGTCCGGCGTGCCGCTGCCCGCTCCGCTCGTCGGGCGCGCGGTGGGCATGGTGGAGCGCGTTGCCTGGCACGCGGTGAGCGCGGCCAGGGCGGCCGAGCCGGCCCCGGTGAGCAGCAGCCGACGAGGCAGGCGCACTCTGTCCACGCCTGAACGCTACGGGCAGCGAGAGGCTCGGGGGTGCGCGAACGCGAACGCCTCACCCCTTCGGTGGCGGTGGGTCCAGGCTCTCCCGCCCCGTCCAGACGGAAGGGCCTGCTCCGCCGCGCGGCGGAGCAGGCCCTTCCGTCGGCGCGGTGGCCGACCAGTGGCCGTCAGGCCGTCGCCACCCCGAAGAGGTGGATGACGCCGTTGCCCTGGGTGGCGGCCGGCAGCGTCAGGCTGGCGAGCCGCTTGCCCGGCTGCAGGTCGATGGGCGCGGTCGCGAAGACGTACGTCGCCACCGGGTCGATCCCGTAGCCCATCTGGTCGCGGTAGGCGGTGTGCACCGCCGTCACGTTGCCGAACGACGGCTGGTCGAATCCGCCGCCCAACGTCCAGTCGCTGAAGCCGATCACCGCCTGCTGGGTGGTGCCGTCGGTGTACGTCAGCGTCACCGTGCCGCTCGCGGTGCCGAACGCGGCGCTGCCCAGCAGGCTCAGCCTGGTGTCACCCTCGGCCGCCTGGACGCTGAGCACCTGACCGCCACCGCCGACCAGGATGTTGTCCGCGTCACCGGGCGCCGCGTTCGGCCAGGTGAAGTCGAACCCGTTGACCGAGACCGTGGAGCCCGGCGTCACTCCGACGGCTTCGAGCGCCTTGGCGGAGTAGCTCCACCCGGCGGTGTCGAAGTTGGCCTGCGGGTTGGTGTCGTCGGCCGAGATGCCGTTGTTGTTCGCGTTCCACAGCACACTGTCCTTGACGGCGACCGTCACCGGCAGCGTGACCGTGGGCAGGGCCGCGCCGGAGGTGGTGGTGGCGGTCACCGTCACGGTGTACGCACCGGGCTTGACGTCGGCCGCCGCCGAGATGGTGAGCTCCTTGCCGCCCGACCCGTCGCCGGTCAGTGGGTACTCACCCTGGGCGGGGGTGACGGTCAGCCCGGCCGGCGCGCTGACCTTCCAGCGCACCGTGGCGGGGGTGTCGGTGAGCGCCTGGACCTGGTACGTCACACCCGAGGTGTGGCCCGGCTCCACCTTCAGCACCTGCGGGCTCGCACCGGTCAGGTACGGCTGCCGCCCGTCGCCGTAGGAGGGTGGGGCGTCGGCGGGCGCGCTGCCCCACGACGTGTTCGGCTTGTCGCCGAGCACGAAGTCGACGGTGCCGCCCTTGGTGACGAGGGTGTCGGGGACCCAGCTCCGGGTCGACTTCTTGCCGTTCACCTTGACCGACTGGATGTACGTGTTGCGGGCCGAGGCGTCCGGAGCGTTGACCGTGATCTTACGGCCGTGGCCGGCCTCGATCACCGCGCGCGGGAAGAGCGGCGCGGAGAGCACCAGGTCGGCGCGGCTCGGGTTCTGCGGGTACATGCCCAGCGCGGAGAAGACGTACCACGAGGACATGGTGCCGGCGTCGTCGTTGCCCGGGATGCCGCCGGGGGTGTTGCTCCAGAGCTGGTCCATCACCGCGCGGACCGTCTCCTGCGTCTTGTGGGGCACGCCGAGGTAGTTGTAGAGGTACGGCGCGTTCATGTCCGGTTCGTTGGTGGGGTCGTACCGGGTGTGGTCGCGGGCCGAGAAGTCGAAGGTGCCGTCCGAGGTGCGGAAGAAGGCGTCGAGCCGCTTCTCCGCCGCCTTGTTGCCGCCCATCGCGCGGGCCAGACCGGCCACGTCGGAGTAGACCATCCAGGTGTAGCGGGCGCTGCTGCCCTCGACGAACCCGCTCTCGGTGGCCGGGGTGAAGGTGCGGTCCGCCCACGTGCCGTCGGACTTGCGGGAGCGCATGTAGCCGCCCTGCGCGGTAGCGGTCACGTCGAAGACGTTGCTCCAGTTGCCCGACCGCTGGAGGAAGGTCCGCTGGTTCGCCCGGTCGCCCACCTGCCCGGCGAGCTCGGCGAGGGCGAAGTCGGCGACCGCGTCCTCCAGCGTCTCGGCCGCGCCGCCCCAGCAGGAGCAGCCGTCGGCCGGGACGTAGCCCAGCTTCAGGTACTTGTCGAGGGCGGGACGCTGACCGACGCACGCCACGTTGCAGCCGGCGCTGTCGGAGTCGTTCGCGGTCGGCACGGTCGCGGCGGTGATCAGCGAACGAAGGGCGCCCTTGACGTCGAAGTCCCGCCCGCCGAAGGCGTAGATGCCGGCGAGCGCCGGGGCCGACGGGTCACCGGACATGACGCTCGTCTTGCCGTGCTGCAGCAGCCAGCGGTCCCATTCACCGCCACGCTGGTTGGCGTAGTTGAACAGGGACTGCGCGTAGTCGCTGCCCGCCTTCGGGTTGATCAGCGTCATCAGCTGCACCTGGGCGCGGTACTGGTCCCAGCCGGAGAAGGTGCCGTACTGGGCCTGCTGGCCCTTGGCCAACCGGTGGGCCTCGCCGTCGGCGCCGACGTAGCGGCCGTCCACGTCATTGGTGAGCGTGGGCTCCAGCATGGAGTGGTAGAGCGCGGTGTAGAAGGTGCTGAGCTGGTCGGTGGTGCCGCCAGCAACCTTGATCTTGCCGAGCTCGCGCCGCCATTCCGCCGTGGCCTCCGACCGGACGGCGTCGAAGGTCTTGTTCTGCGGGTTCTCCGCCCGCAGGTTCGCTTCGGCGTTCTCCAGGCTGACGTAGGAGATGGCCACCTTGACGCCGACCTTGCTGGTGCCCTGCGCGAAGGTGACGTAGCCGCCGGAGCCCTTGCCCGGCACCGGGTTGCCGTTGTCGAGGCCGGTGCCGCCCGAAGCGGTCGCGGCGCCCGGCGTCACGGTGCCGTCCTGCCAGGTGCCGAAGCCGGCGAAGGGCTGGTCGAAGTGCGCGGTGAAGTGCAGCGTGTAGAGGGACTTGCGGTTGTTCGGGCTGTGCGGGCCGCAGAAGTTGCCGGCGGTGACCGAACCGGTGACGGTCCGGTTCGCGGCGTCCACCCGAACGGTGGCGTCGGTGCTGCCGGTCTCGGAGTTGGCGGTGCGGAAGAGCATGCTGGCGGGCTTGTCGGCCGGGAAGCCGAACCGGCCCGAGCCGGTGCGGGCGGTGCTGGTCAGCTCCGCCGACGCGCCGCTGTCGAGGGCCACCCGGTAGTACCCGGCGCGGGCCGTCTCGTTGTCGTGGGAGAAACCGCTCGCGTACGTCGCGTCGGCGATGTCGACGGTCGGCGAGGTGGCGACCTCACCCACGTACGGCATGATCGGGATGTCGCCGGCGCCTCCGTTGCAGCCGACGCCGTTGAGGTGGGTGAGGCTGAACCCGCGGATCCGGGTCGCGCCGTACTCGTAGCCACCGGGCGCGGGGGTCGAGACCTGGTTGCCCCGGGTGGTCTGCGGGCTCCAGGCCAGCATGCCGAAGGGGCGCACCGCCCCGGGGTAGGTGTTGCCCAGGTTCGTGGAGCCGATCAGCGGATTGACGTACGCGGCCGGGTCGGTGACCAGCCGCGGGGCGGGGGCGGCCGACGCGGGTGAACCCGCGGCCACCGCCGCGAGCGCGGCCACGGCGGTGGCCGCGATGCCGGCGAGGCTTCGGCGTCTTGCGCTGTGCGCCAGGCGCGCCGTTCGTTCTGACAAGGAATTTGCCCTTCGGTTGACGGACCGGGTGCGGAGGAGCCCGACGGCGAGAACCGCCGGGCTTCCTTCAGGACGGACCCGCACTCGGCTATGACAACGTTGTCTCAACGACCAGAAGGGATGCTCGTCCCTTGCCGAAGGCATGTCAAGATCGCGCGGAGCGCGACTTGCCGCTCCGCTCAGGATGATCGGCCGGCCGGCGCGTCGTCGGCCGGGACCGTCGTCGCCGCCGCGCCCCGGCCGGCCGCCGACGCCGCGGTGCGCCGAATCATGCGGGGCGTCACCCGCCGGTAGGCGGCCGGATCCACCGGCAGCAGCCACTGCCGAGCCCGGGTCAGCGGGCCGACGTTGAGCCCGAGTTCGTCGAGCACCTCGTCGATGTTGTGCATCGAGAACGGAATGATGTTGGTGCCACGGGCGTGGTGCCCGGCGGTCCGCTCCTGCATCCAGGCCAGCCGCGCACACACCTGCTCCCGCATCTGCACGGCGGGCGGCAGGTCGACCCCTCCCCGCAGGTACGCGGCGATCCACACCGCCGCCATCTCCGCGCTCAACGGGCTGAAGAACGAGGAGTTGTAGCCGGCGAACGTCAGGTGCGGGACGTCGATCGGCAGGATCTGCCGATGCAGCAGGAAGTTACCCGACCCGTCCTGCAGCCGGGCGTGCAGCGCCGGGTCGAGAAAGGGCACGTGCTGCCGGAAGCCGGTGCCGCAGATCACCAGGTCGGCCGGGAGCACCGTACCGTCGCGCAGGCGCGCCGCCGGTCGTCCACCGTCGACCAGAAGCTCCTCGACGACGGTGTCGCGGTGCACGGCGATCCGCCCCGCCGCGACCCGATCGGAGAAGCCCTCCGTGGCGAGGCTGACGGTGCTGCGGGCGATGTCCGAGAAGGTCCCGTGCGGCACGAGTCCGAGCTCGCGCAGCTTGAGCTGCCTGGTGGCGGCAGCACCGACGCTGCGCAGCATCGCCTGCCGTACGCGGTCACCGGGGCCGTGCAGGAACCGCTCGACACCCCGCAGGGTGACGTACCGGAACAGCCCCTCGCCCATGCGCGTGAGCAGCAGGTACTTGTAGTTGACCGGGCCGAGCTTGCGCGGCATCTTCCAGAGCAGCTCGCGGGCGACGAGGTGGGTCCGCGCGGCGACGTCGCTGACCGGCACCGCCACGTCGCAGGACGACTTGCCGTGCCCCACGACGACGACGTGCCGGTCCCGGACCGTCGCCAGGTCGTGCAGCTCACCGGTGGCCAGGACCCGTCCGCCCGCGGCGACGAACCCGTCCCGGCCCGGGAAGGCCGGGATGTTCGGCTCGGAGAAGATGCCGTTCGCGACGGTGAGGTGGTCGTACCGTTCCCAGGTCGGCGGCTCGTCGCTCCCGGCCGGCCGGGACCCGATCCGCCACGCCGTCTCGCCGTCCACGAGCTCGGCGCAGACGACCTCGGTGGCGAGGCGCAGCGTCGGGCCGAGCCCGAACGTCTCCACGTAGCTCTCCAGGTACCGCTGGACCTGCTCACCGCTCAACCACTGCGGATAGTGCCGGGGCATGCGCAGGTCGGAGAGGTGGTAGGTGCCCTTGTCGTTCTGGGTCAGCAGGCCGGGGTACCGCCGGGTACGGCTCCACACACCTCCGACGTCGGGGGCCTTCTCGTAGACGGTCACGTCGAAGCCGCTCTGCCGCAGCACCTTGGCCGCGCTGAGTCCACCGAATCCGGCGCCGACGACCGCGATCCTCATGACGACCTCCAGGCAGGTGACGACTGACGCGACCGCGGCGCTCCCGCGGCCGTGTCCGTACGGTAGGGGCACCTCGACGGCGCCGCTATCCGTCGCACGCGGGCCCTGTCCGGCGTACGCGGACGGCAGGGTCTGTCGGATCCACGGCTCGACGGGCGGGCGGGCCCCGCGTGCGACCTACCCTCGGGGCAGCGCTGCGGCTCGGGAGGTGCCGGGTGGACTCCGTGACGCTCAGGACGACCGACATCGAGCGCGCCCGCACCGAGGTGGGGCGCGTCTTCTGCCCTCACCGGCTCACCCCCCAACCGGGCGTGCGCGACATCCGCCTGCGGATGACCTCGCACCGCCTGGCCGGCGTGGGCGTCGTCGACCTCGACTACGAGCGGGCGGTACGGATCGAGCCCGACGCGCTGGAGACCTTCTACCTCGTGCAGATCCCCCTGCGGGGCGGCGCACTCGTGCGACACGCTGGGCAGACGGTGACCTCCACCCCGGAGACCGCCTCGGTCCTCTCCCCCTTCGACCCCTCCGACATGCACTGGGCGGCGGGTTCACCGCACCGGATCTTCTACGCCGACCGACAGGCCGTGGACCGGGAGCTCGCCCGGCTGCTGGGCCGGCCCGTGGACGGTCCGCTCCGCTTCGACGCGGGCATGGCCATGCGCACCCCGGCAGCGCTGGCGTGGGCACGGGGGCTCGACTTCCTCGCCACGGAGCTCGCCCAGCCGGCGGGCGCCTCCTTCGTCAGCCATCCCCTGGTGGCCGGCCGTCTGGCGGAGGCTCTCGTCGGCACGCTGCTGCTGACCCACCGGCACACCTTCACGGATCTGCTCGCCGTGCCGGTGTCGCATCCGTCCCCGGGGCGCCTGGTCCGGCGGGCCTGCACGCTGATCCGGGACCACCACGCCGAACAGTTGACGGTGGGCGACATCGCGGAGGCGCTGCAGGTGAGCGTCCGGACACTGCAGGACTGCTTCCGCCGGGAGCTGGGGAGCACCCCGACGGCCTTCCTGCGCGGGTGCCGGCTCGACGCGGTGCACCGGGCGCTGCGCGCGGCCGGGCCCGGCGCCTCCGTCACGGCCGTCGCCCTCGCACACGGCTTCGCCCACCTCGGCCGATTCGCCGCCGACTACCGGGCCCGTTTCGGGGAGTCGCCGTCGGCCACCCTACGGCGCTGAATGGCGCGCGAGGTGACGTAGGGACGCCCGTCCCTCGCGAGCTCGTCCGTGCCCCGACGCCACCCCCGGGGTTGCTCGTTAGCTGAGTAGATCACCGAGACGGAGTGCGCGTGACCATTCGACGACGTCGGGACGCACCGCGAGAGACGGCGCAGTGAGGCACCGCGACAGCGGACGGTTGGTACGCGGTGAGACCAGCTCCGAGCGGGCAACCTTCCTGGAGCTCTTCCTCGATCTGGTCTTCGTCTTCGCGCTGACCCGGATCTCGGCGCGGCTGATCACGGACTTCACCGACGACGAGCGGCACATCCTCGCGGACCTGGGTCAGTCCCTCCTGCTCTTCCTCGCCCTCTGGGCCGTCTGGTCGCTGACGGTCTGGTCGACCAGTTGGCTCGACCCGGAGGCACCGGTCGTGCAGAGCATCGTGGTCATCACGGTGGTCGGCGCCATGGTGATGGCCGTGGCGGTGCCCGAGGGTTTCGGTGACCGGGCTCCGCTGTTCGCCCTCACCTACGTGGCCCTCCAGATCGGCCGGGTGGTGTATTTCGACGTCGTGGCTCGTGGTCGGCCGGATCCGCGGGAATCCGTCCGGGTCCTGTTCTGGCGGGGCCTGAGCGCACCCCTCTGGGTCGTCGGGGGCTTCGTCGACGACCCGGCGATCCGCGGGGTGCTCTGGAGCGCTGGCGTGCTGATCGACTACGCCGGGCCGCTCCTCGGCTGGCCGACGCCGTGGCTCGGGGCCAGACGGCTCGTCGGTCACCTGCTGGCGGCCGAGCACCTGGCCGAGCGGTACCAGCAGTTCCTCCTCATCGCGCTCGGCGAGGCGATCTTCGTCACCGGGCTCTCCTTCAGCGGCAGCGACTTCCAGGCCCGGCAGACGGCCGGGTTCGCGCTGGCACTGGCGAGCACCGTCCTGCTCTGGCGGATCTACTTCCACCGGGCGGGCCGGATGGTGGCCGCGGCGATCAGCCGGTCGCGGGACGCCGCCTGGCTCGCCACGGACATGGCGTTCAGCCACCTGATCATGGTCGCCGGCATCGTCCTGAGCGGCGTCGGCTTCGAACTGTTCATCACCGAGCCCGTCGTGGACCTCCCGACGCCCTGGCTCGTCGCGCTCCTGGGTGGCCCGGCGCTGTTCCTCACCGGACGATCCGTCCTCGAATACCTGGTCTTCGGCCGGGTCTCCCGATCTCGGGTGGGCGGCCTGCTGGCCCTCGGCCTGTTGACACCGGTGGCACTCCACCTTCCGCCGCTCGCGGTCGGCGCAGCAACCGCAGCGGTGCTGCTCGCCGTCGCCGCCGCGGACACCAGGCGCGCGCACGGTCGACCGGCGGAGACACCCGCGCCGCCGGTCTAGCCGGTGCCGGCGTGGCCGGCACGGAGGGCCCGTGCCGGCCACGTCATCGGTGGTGGTTCAGCTTCCGTACGCCTCCAACTCCCAGAGCGAGTGACCCCACCCGGTGCCCCGTGCGGTGGCGTAGATCCGCAGGTAGCGGCCGTTGGCGCCGAGGGCGGTGTGCTCGTCCACGCCACCGTCCGCGCCGGTCACCGTCCTGACGTCAGCCCAGGTGGTGCCGTCGTTCGACGTCTGGATGACGTACGCGCTGCTGTACGCCGCCTCCCAGCTCAGCTTCACCCGGCCGATCGCGGTGGGGCTGCCGAGGTCGACCCGGATCCACTGGGGGTCGGAGAACGCGCTCGACCACCGGGTGGTGAGGCTGCCGTCGACCGCCTGGGCACCGGACATGCCGGCCCCCTCGTCGCTGGAGGTCAGCGTCGGCTTGTTCAGCAGCAGGTTCCCGCCGGGCGGGCCGGTCGGGCCGCCGGTGCCGCCGTAGACCTCGAACTCGAACAGCGAGTAGCCCCACGGGGTGCCCCGGGTGGTGCCGAGCAGTCGGACGTAGCGGCCGGAGCCGGTGAGCCCGGTCAGCTCGTCGACGCCACCGTCACCGCCGGTCACCGTCCGGACCGTGGTGAAGGTGGTCCCGTCGGTCGAGGTCTGGAGCTGGTATCCGCTGCCGTACGCGGCCTCCCAGGTCAGCTTGACCCGGCTGAGGTTGTAGGTGGCGCCGAGGTCGACGTCGATCCACTGCGGGTCGCTGAACGCGCTGCTCCAGCGCGTGCCGGCGACGCCGTCGAACGCGTTGGCCGCCACGAACGCGCCCTCCACGCTGGACGCCCGGGCCGGCTTGCCCCGCGCGAGGTTGGTGCCCGGCTCCGGTTCCGGGTCGGGATCGGGGTCCGGGTCCCCGCCGGGACTGCTGGAGAGCGTGAACTCGTCGAGGTCGAAGTACGGCCCGGTGCCCTTGAACACGAGGTAGAGCGTCCGAGTGCCGGTCAGCGCGGTGACCGGGCCGGTGACGGTGGCGAAGGTCGCGTACCCGCCGGTGGGCGTGACGGTCGCCTGGCCCACCAGCGGGCCGGTGGGCGAGTCCACCCGCAGTTCGAGGGTGCCCCCGCCGCCGGCCGGCGCGCCGACGCGGGCGCTGAACGACTGGACGCCGGTCAGGTTGTACGGCTGGAACGAGATCCAGTCGTTGTTGTCGACGTACCCGATCGCGGCGCCGCCGTGCGCGCTGCCCGGGGTGACGACCTGGATGCCCGAGGAGTCACCGAAGTGCTCGGCCTGGCGGACCCGGGGTTGCAGGACGGCCTGGGTGTGCGTGGTCAACGGCGGCTGGCCACCGCCGCCCAGGTCGGTGTACTCCGCGTCGATGATGCCGAAGATGTTCGCCGCGGTGTCGTGCTCGCCGTCGGCCGAGGTCTGGATGACCCCGGAGCAGCCCTGCACGCTGCCGAGCTGGTGGCCGTGCGAGTCGTGGCCGAGGACGTAGTTCACCTTGACCCGGGCGCAGTTGATCGCACCGTCCTGCGCGTCGGTGACGGTGACGGTGAACGGCACGGCGTCCCCGAAGCTGAACGTCCGCCCGTTCAGGGGCGTGTTGACGGTGACCACGGGTGCGCTGTTGCCGACGGTGACGACCACGCTGGCGGTGGCCGTCTTGCCGGTGCTGTCGCGGACGGTCAGCGTCGGGCTGCGGGTGCCGTTGGTGGTGTACGTGAAGGTGGGGTTGGCCGCGGTCGAGTCGGTGGTGCCGTTGTTGTCGAAGTCCCAGGCGTAGGTGAACGGGTCGCCGTCCGGGTCGAGCGTGCCGGCCGAGGAGAAGGCGACGGTCAGCGGCGCGACGCCGCTGGTCGGGTTGGCCGAGACGACGGCGCGGGGGGCGCGGCCCTCGCGGGCGTACTCGATGCGGTAGAGCGCGGAGTTGGCGTCGCCGTTGAACCAGCCGGTGCCGTAGTCGAGGACGTAGAGCGCGCCGTCGGGGCCGAACTCCATGTCCATGACCTGGGTGCCGGTCCACGGGAACGGATTGATCTTGAAGGGTTGCCCGGCCGCGTCGAGCTTGATGTTCTTGATCCAGCGGCGGCCGAACTCACCCGCGAAGTAGGTCCCGTCGTAGTACTGCGGGAACGCCACGTCGGAGGTGTTGTTCGGGTCGTACCGGTAGACCGGGCCGCCCATCGGGGACAGGCCGCCACCGGTGAACTCCGGCGGCGATCCGGAGCCGCCGTACGGCAGCCACGCCGGCACGGCCGGCGGGAGCTGGGTGATGCCGGTGTTGTTGGGCGAGTTGTTGACTGGCCCGTTGGCGCAGTCGAACTTCGGCCCGGACGGGCCGGACGGGAAGGTGTAGTCGTTGTAGGCGTCGTTGCGGGCGGTGCAGTACGGCCAGCCGTAGAAGCCGGGCTGGGTGATGCGGGCGAACTCCACGTTGCCCGCCGGTCCCCGGTTCGGGTCGGCGGTGCCCGCGTCCGGGCCGTAGTCGCCGAGGTAGACGATGCCGGTGGCCTTGTCCACGCTCATCCGGAACGGGTTACGGAAGCCCATGGCGTAGATCTCGGGACGCGTCCGGGCGGTGCCGGGGGCGAACATGTTGCCCGCCGGGATGGTGTAGCCGCCGGCCGCGCTCGGCTTGATCCGCAGCACCTTGCCGCGCAGGTCGTTGCTGTTCGCCGAGGTGCGCTGAGCGTCGAACGCCGGGTTGCGGCCGGCCCGCTCGTCGATCGGGGTGAACCCGCCGGAGTCGAACGGGTTGGTGTCGTCGCCGGTCGAGAGGTAGAGGTTGCCGGCCGCGTCGAAGTCCATGTCACCGCCGACGTGGCAACACATGCCCCGGCTGGTCGGCACGTTGAGGATCAGCGTCTCGCTGGCCAGGTTGATGGTGTTGTCGGCGTTCACGGTGAACCGGGACAGCCGGTTCACGCCCTCCCAGACAGCGAAGTCGGCCGGGGTCCCGGTGGCCGGCGCGCCGCCACCCGGGGTGCTCAGCGGCGGCGCGTAGAAGACGTACACCCAGCGGTTGGTCGCGAAGTCGGGGTCGACCTTGATGCCCTGCAGGCCCTCCTCGTCCCCGGTGTAGACCGGCAGGGTGGCGGCGATCCTGGTGTTGCCGGCGGCGTCGGTGTGCCGGATCACGCCGTTGCGGGAGGTGTGCAGCACGCCCCGGTCGGGCAGCACGGTGAGGCTCATCGGCTCACCGGTCTCGGCCGCACCCTTGGCCAGCTCGACCTGCTGGAAGTTGCTGGTCACGGTGGGTCCGCAGTCGGCGTCGACGTCACCGGCGGCGGTCCGGATGCCGCCCAGCAGGTGCTGGCGGAAGCTCGCCTCGCCGTACGACGCGTCGGTGTGGCCGAGGCCGGTGTACCAGGCCCGGCCGCCGGAGTAGTCGTGGCACCAGGAGATCGGGTGGTCGGCGCCCATCCCCCCGCCGCTGTAGGTGCTCTCGTCGAGGGTGGCCAGCACGTGGACGGCGCCGCGCGGGTTGGCGCGGTAGTTGTACCACTCGTCGTACCGGGTCCACCGTTGCGGCAGGGTTGCCGTGGACGGGTGCACCTGGTCGGCCACCTTGACGGTGGCGTTCTGCTCGACCGGGTGCGAGGCGAAGTACGCGCCCACCAGACCGCCGTACCAGGGCCAGTCGTATTCGGTGTCGGCGGCGGCGTGCACGCCGACGTAGCCGCCGCCGCCCTGGATGTAGCGCTCGAACGCGGCCTGCTGGGTGGCGTTCAGGACGTCGCCGGTGGTGGAGAGCCAGATCACCGCGGCGAAGCGGTCCAGGTTGGCGTCGGTGAACTGGGCCGAGTCCTCGGTGGTCTCGACGGTGAATCCGTTGGCGGCGCCGAGCTGCTGGATGGCGGTGATGCCCTGGGCGATGGAGCCGTGCCGGAATCCGGCGGTCTTGCTGAACACCAGGACGGTGAACGGCGCGGCGCTGGCCGCGGGTGGCAGGGCGACGATGCCGCCCAGCACGAGGATCGCGCTCAGCGTCGCGCCGAGCCACGATCGCAGGGATCTGCGCACGGTGGGTCCTTTCGCGGGTGGGGACGGCGTGCGCCGATCACGCCTGGTGGTGGGTACGCGTGGTGCCGACGGTGCGGCTCGCCGGGCGCGCCGTCGCCCGCCGCGAGCGTCATACAGGTAAATGCATCGTTGCCGCCGCGTCACGAGCGCGTCAAGCACTTCACCGCCATCCGAGAGAGCGTTATCTCCGCAGGTCAGGGACGACTCACCGGGGCCTGATCCAATTACGGTTTTCACTGTCCGGATCCGCCCGCCGCCCGGCCGCGGCACCCCCGACGGCGGCCACCCGGATAGCGCTTTGTCCGGTTTCGGCTCCCCGGCGGGGTCGACACCCAACCGGCGGCACCGTGACCTGGGCGACCGCCCGGTGTGTCCCGGGAACCGGGACGCCCTGTCAGGCGACTATCGGTACATGGGGTGTGAGCAGTGGCGTGAGATCTTGTCGGCACAACTGGACGGGGAGGCGACCGCCGCCGAACAGGTCGGTGTCGAGGCGCATCTCGACGGGTGCGCGGGCTGCCGCGACTGGCTCGACCGGGCCGCGCGGGTGACCCGCCGGTCCCGGCTGAGCGTCCTCGGTCCGGCACCGGACCTGGCCCCGGCGATCCTCGCCGCGCTGCCGACGCCCGCGCCCGCCCGACGCTCCCGGGCTCGGATCGTGCTGACGTTGCGTACGCTGCTCGGGCTGATCGGCGCCCTGCAGCTGGTGCTGGGCCTGGCCCAGGTCGGGCGGAGCCCGGGCGCCGCGCACACCCACACCGGCGTGCTGGCCTCCGGGCACCTGTGGCACGAGTCGGCGGCGTGGAACATCGCCGTCGGCGCCGGGTTCCTGTTCGTCGCGGCCCGGCGCACCCCGCCGACCGGTCTGGTGCCCATGTTGAGCGCGTTCGTCGGCATGTTGGCGCTGCTGTCGGTCAACGACCTGCTCCTCGGCCGGGTCGACCTGACCCGCCTGGTCAGCCACGGCTTCCTGCTCGGCGGCTACCTGGTCGTCGTCGCGCTGTCGCGCCGCAGCCTGTGGCCGGACGACCCGCGCGCCGGCGACCGCGGCGACCGTACCGGCTGGCGGCTGCGGGTCGACGAGGAGCCCGAGCCCGCCCCGGCGCTGCGCCTCGCCCCACACCCCGGCACCGCCCACATCGGGGACCGTCAGGCCGCCTGAGCACGACCGGGTCACCGCTGGGCGGTGACCCGGTCACGCCCCTCAGGCCAGGTTGATCGTGTACTCCGCCGTGTACACCGTCCCGTCGACCTGGAAGTCGAAGAACGCCCGGTAGCGGCCCGGGCTCGGCGCGGTCAGCCAGAACGTGACCGCCCCGTCCACCAGCTCCGCCTCGGGGTGGACGTGCACGTACCCGAGGTCACCCTCGCGCACCACGACCAGGTGCCCGTACGCCCCGAGGTAACGCTGCAAGCTGACCGGGGCGCCGGACCGGGCCACCCGGAAGACCATCGGCGTGGTGACCCCCACCGTCGGCGTGCCCTCCATCGACACGGTGAACGGCCCGGCCGTCGCCTGGGGCTGCGGGGGCGGCAGGACGGTCGGGGTGTGCGCGCCCGGCACCACGTGGTCGACGCCCAGCACGAGGGGCAGCTGGGTGCCCTCGGCCGTGGTGACCGAGAAGTCGGCGTAGATCCGGTAGCCGCCGGGACGGGCCAGCGTCAGCGGGACGCTCCAGGTGCCGTCGGCCGCCATCGTCGGGTGCAGGTGCTGGTATCCGCCCAGGTCCCGGCCCACCACGACCAGGTGCAGCGGCTTGTCGTGCACGACCGCGAACCGGGTCGCCGGCTGCCGGTCGGCCCCGATGACGCGGAACCGGTAGTCCACCGTCGCGCCCGCGGGCTGCGTCCGCTCCAAGGGTTGCAGGGTGTAGCCGCCGGCGCTGACCGCCGTCCCCGTCGCCGGTCCCGCGGCGGCGTCGCCCGGGTGGGTGTGCGCCCCGGTGCCCGGAGCGTGCTGGTGCCCGTCCCCCGCCGACACGGCCTGGCCCGGAGCCCCGCCGGCGGGCGCCGTGGGCGCGCCGGCCGCGGTGGTCGTGCCGGCCGCACCGAGGCGGCCGAGCCCGAAGCCGGCCAGCAGGGCGACCACCAGCCCACCGACGAGCAGCGCGATGCGCGTGTTGGTCAGCCGGGTGGCACCGCCCGGGGAGTGGTCGTCCGCCCCCGTGGGCGGGCCGCCGGTCGCGTCGGCCGGTTCGGGGTCCGCCGTGGCGACGCCGCGCGCCGACACCCGGGCCGGAGCCGCCGACGGCACGGCAGCGGTGGTGACCGTCGTACCGCCGCTGCGGGCGGCCGGCACGACGGCCGGCCGCCCCTTGCCGCCGGAGCCCGACGGCGCCCCCTTGCGGCCGCCCCCGGCGCGGCCGGCCGCGCCGGACCCGCCACCGGACCGGGAACCGGCGGCCCGCCCCGAGGACGGCCTCGCCGGGCGGGCGCGGTTGGCGGTGCGGCCGGCGGAGGCCGGGCGACGCCGCCAGAGCAGCAGACCGGCGACCACCACGGCCGTCACGGTCACCCAGCCGACCCACATCAGCCAGCCGGCGCCGCCCTCGTCGCCCGGGTCCGGCGCGGCGGCGTCCGGTGCGGCGGCAGCCGTCGGGGCCGCCGGCGCGGCAGGCGCGGTCGACGAGCCGCCGGAGTCGTGCCCGGACGTCCCGTGCCCCTCCGCCGCGGCCAGCAGGGTCGGGTCGGGCTGGTTGGTGGGAGGCTGCCAGCCGTGCGGGGCCGCCGTCGCCCGGCCGGTGTAGCGGAAGGTCAGGGTGCCCCGCACCGGGTCGCCGTCCGAGGCCATCGAGAGGTAGCTCACCGAGTAACGGCCGGGCGCCGGCAGGTGGGCGATCACCACCACCGCCGGAAACCCGGTCGTGTACTCCCGCGGCTCGAACGTGCCGTCGACCAGGAAGTACTCGCGTACCGGCTTGTCCAACGGTCGGGGTTCGCCCTGGCTCCAGCCGTTGTCGACCCGGCCGCCACCCGGCCCGGTGATCGCGAAGTACGCGTTGGGCGCGACCTTCTCGGTGAAGTAGAGGCGCACCTCGGTCAGCGGACCGTCCACCGTGGCGCCCTCCGCCGGCGTGGACATCGCCAGCGTGCCGTGTGCCGCGGCGGGCGGGGCGGACATCAGGACCCCGACCGCCGCGGCGAGGACGAGCGCGAGCAGGCCGGCGACGGCGCGGGGAACGGCTGAGCGGAGACGACGCATCAGCACATGTTCACGATCGTCCGGCTTCAATCAAGAGCCGACCAACTTTTTCCGCACATGGCAAAAGTTCTGGTCGGGATCGTGCGATGTCCACGCTCGATCGTCTGAAACTTCTCTGCCGCGTCCGCACCACTCGGGACCTGGAAGCGACGGCGCGTTCACGCGGGCAGCGGGACGTCACCAGTCACGGACGAGGCGGACGCCGACCACGATCGCGCCGAGGAGAAGCAGCACCCCCAGCAGCTGGAGGCCGGGCGAGTCGTCGGCCTCCCCGTGCGCGATGCCGGCGACGCCGAGGGCGACCCCGAGCAGGGCGCCGAGGGCAAGAACGTACCTCATGGGATCTCCCTTCCCCGCCGGTCATCCGGCGGGCGGGTCGGTCGTCGTCGCGCCGATCGGCACGGCGCGGGTCACTCCTCGACGTACTCCAGGAGATCGCCGGGTTGGCAGTCGAGCACCCGGCACATGGCCTCCAGGGTGCTGAAGCGAACGGCCTTGGCCCGCCCGTTCTTCAGGACGGCGACGTTGGCGGGCGTCAGCCCCACGCGCTCGGCGAACTCGCCGACGCTCATCTTCCGTTTCGCCAGCTGGACGTCGATGCGGACGACGATCGGCATCAGATCACCGCCTCCATGTCGGTGCGCAGCACGGTGGCCTGCCGCAGCAGCGCGCGCAGAACCACCAGCAGGAGCCCGACCACGGCGACGCCCACCAGCAGAAGGAAGAGCAGGAGCGGCAGGCCGGGGTCGTCGGCGTTGAAGCCGACGTAGAGGAAGACGCCCAGCAGCACCGTCCACCCGGCGCCGACGGCCCACACGATCGCGTCGACCCAACCCAGGGAGGCCGGGCTGAAGATGCGGTCGTCCTTCACGAGGGTGAGCAGTTTCCAGGTGCAGACGATGACCACCTGCACGCAGAGCACCAGGAAGACCGCGACGGCCGTCGCCGGCCACCGGAGGTAGGCGAGGTCCGGGGACTCCTTCGCCATGTGGGCGAACTGGCCCGGCAGGGAGAGGGTCTGGAACACGACCAGGATCCCGAACAGCAGCACGAGGAAGACTCGGAGAGCGGCAACCGCTCGGCGCTCTGTGACCATGTATCGAGTTTCGCTTGCTACCTATCGAGAGTCAATAGGAATCGCGCGACGGTCAGTCGACCGTCGCACCGACCACGCAGGTGAACAGCCGACCCCGTACGCCGGCCGCGACCGACGCGGCCGTCTCGAAGCCCTGGGCGCGGAGCAGGCGTTCGGTCGACCGCAGGTTCGCCGTGGCGTGCGCCGCCGTGGGCCGTTCGCCGAACACGTAGAGCCGGCCGCCGGGGACCAGAAGCTCGCGCATGCGGTCGATCTGCTCCGCCGCCGCCCCCACCCAGAAGAGGTTGACGTTCACGGCGAAGATCTTGGTGAAGGAGCGGGTGGGCAGGTCCACGGACTCGAAGCCGGCCTGCCGGATCTCGGCCCGGCCCGACTCGACGTGGCTCGCGTTACGTTCGGCGGCGAGCCGCACCATCGTCGCCGAACGGTCGATCGCGACGATCCGCCCGGTGGTGAGCCGTCGGGCGACCAGGGAGACGGCCACTCCCCGACCGCAGCCGATCTCGAGCACCCGGTCGTCCGGTGCCACGGCCATGGTCTCGACCGCCCACCGCTGCCGCTGGGTGACGGCGGCCGTCTGCGCGGCGCCCTCCGGCGGCGGCCCGGCGCCGTCCGTGCTCGTGGGCCGGGGTGACGACGTGCGGGTCATCGGCTCACCCGCGGGGTCGGGCCGGTAGTCACCAGCCGGCACTTCTCGGCATGGTCGGGCCCGCGCCGAGGCTCGTCGCCGAGGCCTGGGCGTCCCCGGCGGGGGTCCCCGTGAACCGGCCGCGGGTAGAGTACGTCGCGCCGCACCCACCCACCCCGTGACGGACCGGGCCGCCGCGCCCACCGGGCGCCGTAATCCCCTCGCTGACCGGCGAAGATTCGCACCCGTCGACTATGGCGCGGACGAGGGGCCGGCGAAGGCCCGGGGTGGCCCGGATCACGGGAACCAGCCCGCCCGAGCGGACAGAGAAAGGTCATGGAGTCGAGTCTGCGCGCTCGGGTGCGGGCGGGGGATCCCGCCGCGTTCGCCGAGCTCTTCGACCGGTACGCGCGGTCGGTGTACAACCACGCGTTCCGGTTGACCGCCGACTGGGCCACGGCCGAGGACGTCATGGCGGCCACCTACCTGCAGGCCTGGCGCTCCCGCGAGCGGGTGAGCCAGGACGGCGGCTCGCTGCGGCCGTGGCTGCTGGGGATCGCCACCAACGAGGCCCGCAACCACGTCCGCAGCAACCGCCGCTACCGGGCCGTCGCCGAGGCGCTGCTGGCGCGGGACGCCGTCCTGCCCGATCACGCCGACGAGGTGGCCGGCCGGCTGGACGACGGTCACCGGATCGCCGCCGCGATCGAGGCGCTGAGCCGGCTGCGCCGCCCCGAGCGGGAGGTGCTGACGCTGTGCCTGTGGGAGGGCCTGGACTACGAGTCGGCCGCCCGGGCACTGGGCGTCCCGGTCGGCACGGTCCGGTCCCGGCTGTCGCGGGCGCGGGCGCGGCTGCGTCAACTGGTGGACGGCACCACACGCACACCCCGGAACCCGACCCCCACCGCCCCCGTGCGGGACGGCGGGGTCGCACTGGCGAGGGAGGCCAACCGATGACGGCGCGGCGGCCACTGGACGCGTCCGAGCGGGCGGAGTTGGAGACGCTCGCACCGCACCCCGGCGACCGGGACCTGCCGGCCGGGCGGCACGAGCTGCACCGCGACCGACTGCTGGCGAGCATCGCTCGGGAGACGCGGGCCGGCGCACGAGCGTCCGCGCCCGTTGCGCGCCGCGCGCTGCCGCGGCCCGCCCTGGCCGTCGCGGCGCTGGTGCTGGTCGTGGCCGGGCTGGGCGTCGGCCTCGCCGCCACCACGCCCGGCGGCACACCTTCGGCGCTCCCGTCGGCCGCTTCCCCCGCCGCGACGACGAGCGCGCCGACCGCGGCACCCGGTCCGGGGCCCGCCGCGAAGGTCCGGGCGTACGGCACGGTGTGGCAGCTCACCGACGACGCCGACCTGATCGTCCGAGGCCACGTCGTGTCGGTGAGCGGCGCCGGTGCGGACCGCCGGGCCCGCTACCGGATCGACGAGGTGCTCTACGGCGCGGCGCCGGTCGCCGTCGGCGGCCAGATCACGCTGGTGGCGGCGGAGGCGCCCGGCACGTCCCACCTCGACACCGGCCAGCCGACCGTGCTCTACCTGGCCCTGCGCGAGCCGCAGCCGCCCGCGTACGCCCCGCTCGGCGGGGACTTCGGGATCTTCGACCTCACCGGGGAGACGGTGCGCAGCCGGACGCCGGAGCGGTCGGTGTCCGGCCTGCGCGGCGAGGACGCCACCGGGCAGGGACGAGCGTTCGTCACCACGCTGACCGAGCTGCGCCGGCTCGCGGCCGAACGTCGTTGAGCCACGAAAAAATGTGGGAACTCGACGCCGGTGGCGCACAGACAGAGGACGTACGCAGTGCCACGTCCCGGGCGAGACGGCCCGGGGCGGCACCGAGACGCAAGGAGCGTTCCATGCCAGTCGTCCTCCCCCACCGCGCCCGGCCGCTGCTGGCCGCCGCCGCCGTGCTCGCCGCGGCGGCGCTGTCCGCGTGCGCCGGCGCCGACGAGGCTCCGCCGGCCGCCGCGCCGACCGCGAGCAGCAGCACGGCGGTGGCCGACGCCACGTCCTCGCAGCCTCCGATCAAGGGCAAGCTGCGCGGGTACACGACGGTCCAGGAGCTCACCGAGGCCGCGGAGCTGGTGGTCCGTGGTGAGGTCGAGGCCGCCGGCTTCCGGGTGGACGAGGTGCTGCGGGCCGCGTCCGGGTCCTCGGTGACGGCCGGGTCGCGGATCACCCTGGCCGGCCTCGACCGGCGTACGGCCGACATGGCTCAGATGTCGACGCTCGACGCGGGTCAGGTCGTGGTGCTCTACCTGGCCCAGGACTCGGCGACGGCGTCGTTCCGGACGCTCAGCGGGGACTTCGGGGTGTTCGACGTCGAGGGGGCGGGCGAGGGCGCCACCGTGTCGACCCGCTCGCGGACCATGGCCGTCACCGGGCTGCGCGCCGAGGACCCGGCCACCGCCGGCCAGGGCTTCCGCACCACCCTGGGCGAGCTGCGCGCCGTCGCCGCCCAGGTCAAGTAGCACGACCGCGGCGGGGGGGGGGCCCCCGCGGGGGGCCCCCCCCCCCCCCGGCCGGGCGGGGGGGGGGGGGGGGGGGGGCGGCCCCGCGGCCGGCCGGGGGGCGCCCGGGGGGGGGGAGGCCGCGGCAACACCGGCCC
>NZ_JBITMV010000002.1:431190-461403 GCF_044466625.1 Micromonospora sp. NPDC049366 | reverse complement strand
GCCCGCGCCCCGCGGCCGCGCGGGCGCGGGGGCGCCGGCCCCCCCCCCGCGCGGCCGGGGCCCCCCCCCGGGGGCGCCCCCCCCCCCGCGCCGCCCCCCCCCCCCCCCCCCCCCCCCCCCGGCCGGTCCGGCGCGGGCTCGTCGGCGGACCAGGGTCCGGACGGGTCCGCGCCGGTCGGGTGTCAGCCGGCGGAACAGGAGACCGACGGCCAGGTGTAGTTGCCGTTGTGCTGGATGGTCACGCCCCAGTTGTTGCCGTTGCCGTTGGGGGTCGCGACCAACTGTTGCGCGCTGGGGTAGCTCGCGTTGACGTTCCAGGTCGCGAGGACCCTGGCGGGAGACGGGACGTTCATCGTCACCGTCCAGGAGTTGGAGCCGGAGACCGACACGTTGAGGTTGTAACGGTCGCCCCACTGCTGCCCGGCCGACAGGGTGGCGGTGCAGCCGCCCCCGCCCCCGCCGCCTCCGCCGCCACCACCGCCGCCTCCGCCGCCGCCGATCGTGATGGCGGAGTTGCCGCTGCTCTGGTAGCCCTCGGTGGCCAGGATCATGTAGTCGTGGCTGCCCAGGTTCATGCCGTTGCGGGCCCACGCGTCGAAGTGGTTGCCGGACGTGATGGTCCCACCCGTACGCTTCGACTGCCGGACGCTCCAGTACTGGTTGAAGGTCCGGGTGCCCTCGATGGACGGGGCGTTGTAGCGGGTGGTCTGGTAGATGTCGTAGGTGCCGCCGTCACTGGTGACGGTGCCCTTGTACGTGCCGGTGGGCCGGTAGGTGCCCCAGTTGTCCACGATGTAGTACTCGACGAGGGGGTTCCTCGTCCACCCGTAGAGGGTCAGGTAGGCGTTGCCGGAGGGGTTGAAGCTGCCGGAGTAGCTCACGCTCCGGCGACCGCCGGTGCTCCACCCCTTGCCGGCGACGAAGTTGCCGGTGTTGCGCCAGGAGGTGCTGTAACCGCCGCCGGAGTTCAGCTCCATGGAGACGGTGCCGGGGCTGTCGGTCCAGAACGAGTAGAAGTAGCCGTCGTGGGTGCCGGTCTGGTTCGAGGTCACCGCCGCGCTGGCCGCGCTGGGCAGCAGTGTGGTGGCGATGACGACGGCGACGGCGCAGGCACCGCTGGCGAGCAGCCTGAGGCGGCCGCGTCCGCGGGTCCGCGGTGGGACGGGAACGTCGTTCACGTGCTTCCTCCTCGTGAGGGCTGGCGGGGAGGCCAGGCAGCCGGGTACGACCACGGCACCGAGGTCGACTCTCCGGGCCTCGGCCACGGCGCGTCGGGTCGTACGACGTGGTGGGGCGGACCGGCCGTCGCGGTGGTGGCGGCCGGCGGAACCGGGTCGGGTGACGGGGACCCGGATCGACAGGCATCGAAGCCAGGCGATGCCGAAAGTATTGGACCGTTCCGAGACGGGTGTCAATGAGTTTCGGAAATGTTTCGGAAGACGCGTCGCGCGCCGCAGCCGACCGCCAAACGCCATAGACGCTGCTGGGATCATCCACGGTCACATGTCCCGGCAGCGGGGGAACCCGCGATCACGGTGCCCGCAGGGCTGCGCAGGACCGGAACTTTCGGAGCCTGTCCGGCGGCCCCGCCCGGCACCGACGGTCGGCGTTTCGGCCGCGGTGGCGCCGACGGCGCAGACCACGCACCCGTCCCCCACCGCGGGCGCGACCGCCGGCGCCTCGATGACCGTCACCTACCAGCAGCCCGGCGCCCCGGAGGGCTCCGTGCCGCAGGGCATGATCCACCAGACGATCTTCACGTTCGCCGGCGACGGCGCGGCGGACACTACCTGCGCCGGGTCCGCGACGCCGTGGCGGCGTGTCCGACGTACGGGCGGGAGGGCGGCGCCGTGACGGTCGAGGCCCGGCCCCTGTCCGGGCTCGGCGACGAGGCGCTGCTGCTGACCCGGACCTGGCCGCCGACGAACCCCGACGGGCAACCCGCCGGCGGCGAGGCGAGCAGCCAGATCGTGGTGATCCGGGTGGACGGTGTGGCGACCGTCCTCGACGACCAGGGGTGGGAGGGCACCAGCGCCGACCCCGCCGTCCTGGATCGGGCTGCCCGCGAGGCCGTCCGGGCCATCGCGACCTGGCGGCGGTAGCCGCGACCGGCCCGAGCGGCCGAGCGGTCAGCGGGAACCGGCGAGACTGGGCGTGGCGGACGCCGGCCGTGGGGTGGGCGCGGTGGTGGTCGGGCTGTCTGGCGCGATCCGCAACCACACCGCCGCGCCGGTGTCGACGCCGAGGGCCCGGAACTCGTTACGGGTGAGCGTGACGGCGACGACCTGGCCGGCGTCGGTGGTGACGTCGACGCGGATCTCGAAGCCGACGCGGGTAACCCGGCCGACCCGTCCGGCGACCGCGGCCGGATCGACGCCGACGGTCCGGATCTGCACGTCGTGCGGGCGGACCAACTGGTCGCCGAGCTGGGTGGCGGGGCCGAGGAAGCGCATGACGAACTCGTTGGCGGGGGCGTCGTACAACTGGTCGGGCGAGCCGATCTGCTCCACCCGCCCCTCGTTGATCACCACGATCTCGTCCGCGACCTCCAGCGCCTCCTCCTGGTCGTGGGTGACGAAGACGGTGGTGACGGGCACCTCGTCGTGCAGCCGGCGCAGCCAGTCGCGCAGCTCCTTGCGGACCTTCGCGTCGAGCGCGCCGAACGGTTCGTCGAGCAGCAGCACGGTCGGTTCGACGGCCAGCGCGCGGGCCAGGGCCATCCGCTGCCGCTGACCACCGGAGAGCTGGGACGGCAGCCGGTCGGCGAACTGCTCCAGGTGCACCAGGGCGAGCAGTTCGTCGACGCGGCGACGGATCTCGCCCTTGTCGCGTCTGCGGATCTCCAGTCCGAAGGCGACGTTGCGCCGCACCGAGAGGTGCTTGAAGGCCGCGTAGTGCTGGAACACGAAGCCGACGTTGCGCTTCTGCGGGGGCAGGCCGGTCGCGTCGACGCCGTCGATCTCGACGCGCCCGTGGTCCGCGCGTTCCAGGCCGGCGATGATGCGCAGCAGGGTGGACTTACCGCCGCCGGACGGGCCGAGCAGCGCGGTGAGCTGACCCGCCGGGATGCTCACCGACACGTCGTCGAGGGCGACGAATCCTCCGAAACGCTTACCGACGTTGGCGATCTCGATACTCACCGGGGTTCCTTTGGCCGGAGGAGGGACACGACGATGATGCTCGCCACCGCGACCAGGGCGAGCAGGAAGGCGGTGGCGTACGCCCCGCCCTTGTCGAAGTTCAGGTACTTCTCCTCGACGACGAGCGTCGCGGTGCGGGTCTGGCCGAGAACGTTGCCGGACACGACCTTGACCGCGCCGAACTCGCCCAGCGACCGGGCGAGGCTCAGCACCACGCCGTAGATCACGCCCCACTTGATGGCGGGCAGGGTGATCCGGCGGAACGTCTGCGACGCGGTGGCGCCGAGGCTCCGGGCGGCCTGCTCCTGCTCGTCACCGATCTCCTGCAAAACCGGCACGACCTCACGGATGACCAACGGCAGCGCCACGAACACCGTGGCCATGACCATGCCCGGCACGGCGAAGATGATCTGGAGGCCGGCGGCTTCGAGCGTGGGCCCGAACCACCCGGTGCGACCGCCGTAGACCAGCGCGAGGGCGAGACCGACGACGATGGGGGACACCGACAGCGGCATGTCCAGCAGGGCGTTGAGCGCTCGCTTGCCGGGGAAGTCGTAGCGGACCAGCAGGAGCGACACCCCGACGCCGAACACCGTGTTGATGACGACGGCGACGACCGCGATGACGACGGTGAGCCGCAGGGCGTGCACGACGTCGGGGTCGGCGAGGATCGCGGTGAGGTCGGTGAGGCCGTCGGCGAACGCGTTGCGTCCGACCAGGTAGAGCGGCCAGGCGACGAGCAGGAACAGGTAGGCGGTGACCACCGCGCGCAGCAGGTGGCGGCCGGGGCCGCGACGGCCGGCGGGCACCCGGACGGCGGTCGAGTGGTCAGCCACGGCGCACCACCCTTCGTTGGAGGACGTCGAGCACGACGATGACGGCGAGCGAGATCGCCAGCAGCACGACCGCCACCGCCGCCGCGCTCTCCGGGTTGTCGTTCTCGATGCTGCTGAGGATGCGGACGGACGCCACCTCGGTACGCATCGGCAGGTTCCCGGAGAGCAGGACGAGGGAGCCGTACTCGCTGACGCCCCGGGCGAACGACAGCGCGGCGCCGGCCGCGATGGCCGGGGTGAGGCTGGGCAGGATGATCCGGCGGAAGGTGGTGAACCGGTTGGCGCCCAGCGAGGCGGCGGCCTCCTCGACCTCCGGGTCGAGCTCGGCCAGCACGGGCTGCACGGTCCGTACGACGAACGGCAGCGTGACGAAGAGGAACGCGAGGAACACCGCGACCCGGGTGTTGGCCACGTCGACGCCGAGCGGGCCGGCCGGGCCGTAGAGGGACAGCAGCACCAGGCCGGCGACGATCGTCGGCAGGGCGAACGGGATGTCGATGAGGACCTCCAGCAGCCGCTTGCCGACGAACCGGTCCCGCACCAGCACCCAGGCGATGAGCGTGCCCATCACGACGTTGACCAGCGTCACGAGAAACGCGGTGCCGACCGTGAGCCGGATCGCGGCCGCGGTCTGCTCGTTGGTCACGGTCGCCCGGAAAGCGTCCCAGCCGCCCTGGGAGGCGGTCACGACCACGGCGGCCAACGGGATGAGCACGAGCAGGCTGAACCACAGCATCGCGACGCCGAGCCCGAGGCCGGAGACCGGGCTCAGGGGCAGGCCGGTGCGGACCGGCCCGCGGCTGCCCGCCGGCCGGTCCGCGGCCACCGCCGTCGAGGTCACTTCGCCTTCCCGGAGGCGGCGATGACGGTGGTGACGATGCCGTCCTTCTCGTCGAAGAACTTCTTGGACAGTGCCGACCAGCTTTCGAAGTCCTTCTCCACGGTGAGCAGCTTCTGCGGCGTCGGGAAGGGCTTGTCCGGGTCGATGGCGCCCTTGACGCCGGTGGTGTCGACGCCGTCGATGATCGGGCGGAAGCCGGTCAGCGCGAACTGGCGCTGACCCTGTGGGCCGAGGACGAAGTCGAGCCACTCCTTCGCCTTCGGGTCGGCGTTCTTGAGCACCGCGCCCGGGTTCTCGATGAGGATGGTCGTGGCGGGCAGGACCCAGTCGAGGTCCTCACCGTTCTGGCGGGCCAGGATCGTCTCGTTCTCGTAGGCGAGCAGGACGTCGCCGGTGCCACCGAGGAAGGCGGTCGTGGCGTCCCGGCCGCTGTTGGGCAGTGCCACCACGTTCGCGAAGAGCTTCGTCAGGTAATCCTCGGCCTGCGCGTCGGTGCCGCCGTTGGCGGCGATGTGTCCCCAGGCGGCGAGGGCGTTCCAGCGGGCGGCGCCGGACGAGGCCGGGTTGGGTGTGACGATGCCGATGCCCGGCTTGATCAGGTCGTCCCAGCCCTGGATGTTCTTCGGGTTTCCCTTGCGGACGGCGAGCACGACCACCGACGACGAGACGATGCCCTTGTTCGGGCCGTCGTCCCAGCTCGCGTCGACGAGTCCGGCGTCGACCAGTCGCGTCACGTCGCTGGTGACGGAGAAGTGCACGTAGTCGGCCTTGAGGCCGGAGACCACCGCGCGGCTCTGGTCGCCGGAGGCGCCGTACGAGGTCTGGAAGCGGACGCCCCTGCCCGCGTCGGTCTTGTTCCACTGTGCGGCGATCGCCTTGTTGGCGGCCTCGGGCACCGCGTAGCCGACGATGCTCAGCGTCGTCGAGCCGCCCGCCGCCTGCCCGCCGCCGCAGGCGGACAGTGCCAGCGCGGTCACGAGCGCGAGAGCGACGGCGACCGTGCTCCTGGTCTTCATGGGGAACCCATCCTCCTTCGGCGCGCGTCGGCGCGACGTCCATGGCGAGAGCCGACGGCTGCTCGTGGCGGGCCGCGAGCAGGTCGGCGGGTGTGGCGTTGTCGACGATGTCTCCGGCGGGCCGGTTGACGGACCGCCAGGTGTCACCGCGCCGGTGGCGACGCCGTGGCAGGTCACGGCGTCGCCACGTCAGGTGGCGGTCCCGGGACGGACGGGGTCATCCCCCGCTTCTCGATGTTTCCTACCTGACATGTAGGAATAGTGGCCTAGGCGGGGTGCTCCGTCAAGCAGAAGTTCAGCGAACTGTCACCACACGACGGCGATCGGGTTGGCATTCGGTCGCACCGAGCTGATCCAGGTGCTCCAGCAGCGGAATGATCACGCGACGGCTGGTGTTCAGGGCCAGCCGCGCCGCACTGGCCGTGAACGGCTGCGGCAGGGTCCTCAGCTGCCGCAGGGCACGCTCGAACGCGTCCGGCAAGAGGTAGTTCGGTCCGACGCGGACGAGCTGTCCCCGGCGGACGGCGGCATCAAGCGCTGCCCGGTCCACACCGAGACGGTCCAGGGCCAACGCATCGGGGGCGTCGAACGGGGCCGCGACCAGTCGGGCCCGCACGCGGTCGAGCGCGGCCTGGGTGCCGGGCGGGAGGGGTGCGCCGGTGGCAGGCTCCACGAGCCCGGCACGCAGCCGCACCGTGTCGGGCAGCAGGCTCAGCACCAGGCGGACGTCGGGAAGCTGGAGCTGGTGACGGACCGCCTCCACGGAGAGCGGTGCCGCCGCGGCGGCAACCACGGCGTGGATGGCCGCCTGGATCGCGGCCAGAGAGGTGCTGGACACGTGCCAGTCACCGACCAGCGGGGTGGCCGTCGGTGGCGCGCCGACCGCGCGGAGCAGGCCTTCCCGCATCGGTCCGCGCCGGTCCAGCTCGGCGTCCGCGTCGGGGACCCCGGTGACGGTCGCCAGTTGCGCGGCCCGCGCTTTCGCTGCGCCGCGACGGCGCAACGCCGGCGGATGGGGATCGAGTACGGTTGCCCCGGCGATGCGACGGCTTCCCGGCACCCGCAGCGCGATGCGGTCTCCGATGTGCAGTGGCAGTGGCGCCGACAGGTTGAGGCGGACGAGGTCCGCACCCAGCGGTCGTGTGGTGGCGGCGACCGCGGCGGTGCCGACGTGCACGAGAATCTCCCGCGGCAGGCCTCCGCCCAGGTCGCCGTGGCACCGGACGTCGACGGCGCCGACCCGGAGCCAGTCCGCCGGGCTCACCAGGCTGTCCCCGCGGGACAGATCGTCGGCGTGGACGTGACGCAGGTTGACCGCGACCCGCGCGGTGGCCGTCGCGTCCGCCACGGGCTCGCCGAGGCACTGCAGGCCGCGTACCCGCAGCCTCCGGTCCAGCCGTGGCACGTACAGCTCGTCGCCGACGGTCAGGGTGCCTCCGGTCAACGTACCGGTGACCACCGTGCCCGATCCTCGGGCGCTGAACGAGCGGTCGACCCACAGCCGCGTCGGGGTGGCGGGATCCGGTGGCGTGAGGCGGGCGAGTTGATCAGCCAGGACGGACAGGAGCGTGCCCAGGCCGACGCCGGAAACGGCGCTCACCGCGACCGTCGGGATGTCCCGCAGGCTGCTGCGGGCCAGGCGGTTCCGCGCCTGTTCCGTGGTGGCCGTGGGGTCGGCGAGGTCAACGCGGGTGACGGCGAGTACGCCGTGACGTATGCCGAAGGCGTCAACGCCGGCCAGGTGCTCCTCGGCCTGGGGCATCCATCCCTCGTCGGCCGCGACGGTGAACAGGACCGCCGGGGCAGGTCCCACTCCGGCCAGCGCGTTGCCGAGGTAGCGCTCGTGCCCGGGCACGTCGACGAAGGCCACCGGCTGCCCCTCGGCCGTCGTGGTCCAACAGAAGCCGAGGTCGATGGACATTCCGCGGGCGCGTTCGGCGGCCAGCCGGTCGGGTTCCATTCCGGTGAGCGCCCGGATGAGCGTGGACTTGCCGTGGTCGACATGGCCGGCGGTGGCGACGACGTGCATGGGCTCAACCCAGGCGAGGGCGCGTGGCGCCGCCGCCCGTGCCCGGCTCGCCTGGCACGGCGTGCGGGCCGTCGCCGGCGTCGCGTCGTGAGTTCGTCATCGCGAGACCTCCCCGTTCGAGCCTGGACGAGCGTGGCGGAGGCGTACGGGAATCGAACCCGCCCGGCCGGGTGACCCGGCCGCATCGGTGTTGAAGACCGTGAGGGCCACCAGGCACCCGCCCGCCTCCAGGCCGCATCGTGGATCGGCGATGCCGATCATAGGCGCGACCGGCTGATCGCGTGATGCCCGATCCACACGAAGGACGGTTCAAGTACTTGGAAAAGCATTGCGCGACAAGGGAAACGACGGCCGCTCGGCCCTGGAGAATGTCGACACATCTCGATACGATCGCTGCGTCCTGACAGGCGTTTACGAACTGGGGGCACACGGTGCAAACAACTTTCCCTGACGGCCGAACGTTGACCGTGTCCGGCAATCCCTACGGCCTCTCGGCACCATGGCTCTACATGCTCTGGATCCAGCATCAGAGCAATCGGTACCGCCTGCACGCCGGGATCCGCGGTGGCCAGGAAGGCTTCTACCGGAAGGACCCCGAGCCCGTCGCCATCCGGGAAGCGAGCCTCGGCGACAACCGGCTGGTCGCGATCGAGCATCTCGGGCAGGACGGAACGACCCTGGTGCTGCAGTGCGACTACCACGAGGTCTCCACGTTCGTGCACGGCACCAGGGTGTCCCTGGACGCCCTGCCCGCGATGTTGGCTCCGTTGTCCATCACGGACTCCCGCGACGGGATCGTGATCCGCGCCCGCCGCGGCTCCGGCGCGTCCGTGGAGTACACGCTCGGTGCCAACGTCATCCCCGAGGTCGGCACGGTGACGCTGAAACCGTTGGAGACCGCGACGGTGCAGATCCCGCACAGCGGTGGCAAGACGGTGCCCGGTGGGCAGCTGTGGCGCGACGACCTCCTCACCGCCGACGGCACCATCGCCCAGCGCACGGTGCTGCTGGCCAACGAGAGCACCGCGGCGTTCGTCACCGCCTTCGATCCCGCCGACGACGGGCTGGCGTCGCTCGCCGGCTCCGTCAACTTCCGCCTCTCCTAGCGGGCCCGGCATGCAGAATCTGTTCAACTCGATCGCGGTCCTGGCCCTGCTCGGTGTCGTGCTCCTGCTGTTCGCCAGCGCCGCGATGCTGAAGATGATCCGCGACCTGCAAGCCGGCCTCGTCGAGGCACACACGGCCGGCGGTCCCGCCCAGTTTCGGGCCCCGCCCGTGCGGGCGGTGCCCGAGTTCGCCGCGGCGGACGCCCGGCCGACCTACGTCATGGTTGTCCACTCGACGTGCCCGGCATGCCGTGACCGGGCGAGCGAACTGGTCGGCCTCGCCGACAGCTACCGCGCGGGCCATCTCGCCGCGCTGACCGCCGATGCCTCGTGCCGCGACTGGTTCCCGGGTGATCGGGTGCGCGTCGTCGTGGACTCCGCGCTGCTGGGGCGGATCGCCATCGGCGTGACTCCGTCGCTGGTCAAGTACGACCCCGACGGCACCGAGCAGTGGCGCCGGGTGGTGGGTTCCACGAAGGACCTGTACGACCTGCTCGACATCGTTCCCGCCGACGCGCCCTAGCCCTCAACTCACGGGAGGACCCCATGGACGGCAAAGACTTCTGGGCAGACGTGCCATCGGTCGACGACCCCGCTCCCGCGGGTGCCACCACCCGCGCCGCCACCAGCGAGCTGCACGCAGGGCTTCGCGCGCGACGGCGCACGCTGTTCAAGACCGCCGGTGCGCTCGGCGGCGCGCTCGCGCTCAACGTGCTGAGCTGGGTTCCGCTCTCCGGATCCAGGCCGGCGCGAGCGACGGTGGGCACCGAGTACGGCAACTGCAGCGTCTACAGTTATGACGGCATCATCTGCGTCGGCGCGCCGTACAGCCGGAGCTACTGCGGCAGTGACGGCTGGTTCCTCAACTACCACGACAGCGTCTTCTCCAGCGGCCCGGTGAAGGCCTGCGGCCCCAGTGGTGGCCAGCGCAACGCCTGGCGGTGGACCCACAACGGCACGCCGTACCGATGCGCCGACGGCTACCAGCAGGCACGCGGCGAGCCCAACTCCACGTTCCGCATCTGTTCCTGGTCGAATCCGTGACCATGACGACGGTCAGACGGGCTCTCGTACACCCGGTCACGCCAGCGGTCGCCGCGCTCGCCCTGAGCGCGGCGGCCCTGCTGGCAGCCGTACCGGCCCGACCGCTGGCGCTCACCGTGCTGGTGTGGACCCTCCTCGGAGTCACCGCGGGATACTCCATCTCCGGCTCGGTTTGAAGCTTCAACTCCGCCGATCTGCTGACGTCGTCGGTCTGGCGAGGACAGCAGAAGTACTTCGTCACCGGTCTGTTGACCGGTGCGCTGCTCAGCGGGCTCGTCGTCGGGATCCTGGGCGGGTTCGTCTCAGTCATCCCCGACATGGCGCGGTGGATCGTGTTCGCGGGCCTGATGGTGGTGCTTCTCGGGTTCGAGGTGGCCGGGCGGCCGCTCTCGCTGCCGCAGAACCGCCGGGCCGTGCCGCAGACGATCATTCCGCAGGCCGACGTGTCCGGGCCGCTGCAGTTCGGATTCGAGATGGGAACCGGCGTTCGGACGTTCATGCCAACCGCGCTTCCGCACGCTCTCGTCGCCGCGGTGGTGCTGGTGGGCGGGATCGGTCCCGGCCTCGCCGCCGGTCTCGGGTTCGGCATCGGGCGGGCGTTGATGCCGTTGGTCCGGTCCAGCCACGCGAACCCGGCCGAGTGGGACGATCAGCTGCTCGACGTGCTGCGGCTGGTCGGCCAGCTCGTCGCGGCCGGCTTCCTGGCGCTCGTGGTCGCGCTGGCGCTGCATCGCCCATGGTGAACGTCACGCTTGCGATCGTCGCCCTCGCCGGCCACCTGTTGCTGGTCGCGGCCGCGCTCCAGCGGCTGGCGACCCGAATGCCGCTGCGGCACACCCTGGACCGACACCGACTGCTGCCCCCCGGCCTGCGCGGGGCCGCGGTGGCGGCCGGCATCGAGGCTGTTCACCTGCTCACCGGCCTGTTCGGCGCGGTCGCCTTCCTGGCCGGCGGCCAGAGCGCCTGGCGTTTCGCCTGCCTCGCCGCCGCCGTCCAGTACACCGGCTTCGCCGCCTACCTGGGCGCGCTGCGTCGCCGCTCCGGGACGGTGCCGTGCGGCTGCTTCGGCGAACGGGGTCGCGCGGGTGGGCCCGCCATCACGCGAGCGGTGGGCTTCGCCGCGGCGGCCGGGCTGGCCGCCGTGCTGGCCCCGGCCAATTCCGACGTGTCGGAACGGTTGGTGGCGCTGGCCGTGGCCGCGGCCGTCGCCGGGCTCGCCGGCTACGTCGTCGCCGTTCTGGACGCCGTCTCCGAGGTCCGCGGAACCGGCGCGTGACGCGGAGACGCCATGTCGGTATCCTCAGCGCTCGATTCGCTGAGGAGATCATCATGTGGCCGTTCAAGAAGCGCCGGCAGCCGGAGCAGCCCGGGCTCGTCATCGACCCGGCGTACGGCGACCCGCAGGCGCGGGCGTTCATCGACGCGCTGAACGCGCGGGACTGGCGCACGGCACGGGACATCCTCGTCGCCACGCCCGACCCGGACAGCCGCGCCTTCCTGATGGAGGCCGTGCAGGGCGCGACCGACCTTCAGGACTGGATCCAGGAGTGGGTGGACGCCGAGCCGGACTCGACGCTCCCGGTGCTGGTCCGCGGCTGCCACGCCGTCTTCTGGGCCTGGGAGGCGCGTGGCGGCAAGCGCGCCCAGTACACGAGCCAGGACCAGTTCCGGGAGTTCGCCCGTCGGCTGCGCATCGCGGAGAACTCGCTGGACGAGGTCATCGACCGTGACCCGGACGACGTGACCGCCCGGACCTGGCTGGTCACCTCGTCCCGCGGTCGTCAGCTCGACCCGGTGGAGGCCCGCGCCCGCTTCGACGAGGTGGCGAAGCGGCACCCGGGCCACGTCGTCGCGGCCGAGCAGCGGCTGCAGTACCTGTGCCCCAAGTGGTTCGGCGACGAGAAGCAGATGTTCGCGTTCGCCCGGGAGGTCACCGCGTCCGCGCCGGACGGCAGCCTGCTGCCCGAACTGGTGGCCGTCGCGCACGTCGAGAAGTGGCTGGACATGCCGCGGGGCGAGGACGACGAGTACATCCAGTCCGATGAGGTACGGGCCGAGCTGCTCGCCGCCGCCGAGAAATCGATCTTCCACCCCACGTTCCGGCCGGCGTTCGGCTTCGTCCCACGGGCGAGCGTGTTCGCTCTCGCCCTGGAGCTGGCGCACGAGTTCGAGGCGGCGGCACGGGTCTTCGAGCTCCTCGGCGACCGCGTCAGCGAGTGGCCCTGGGCCTACGTCGGCGATCCGGTCGAGGCCTTCATCCGCTCCCGCGACTGGGTCCACGAGCACGTCTCCTGACCCCGCCACGGGGGCCGGCGGGGTCAGCCGCCGGTGCCCTCGGCCGCGCCGTCCCGCGTCATCGCACCGTGCTCCTCGCCGCCGTCGAGGTGCACGTGCTGGTGACCCTGACCGGCGTTGATGTTGATCTGGTCGAGCTGCGTCGCCGCCACCGACCAGGTGGCCACGGCCAGGTCCGCCTGCCGCGCCGCGAGCGCCAACTGCTCCCGGCTCGCGGCGGCGGGCCCGGCCGCGGCCAGGGCGGCGAGGTCGACCGCCAGCGCCGCCTGCTCCACGGCGCTTCGTAGCCCACCGCGGGCGACATTGGTCGCGGTTCCGCCGGACGGCGGATCGGCGAACCCCTCGGTCAGCTGGCGCATCGTCTGCTGCCACTGCCGGACCTCGGCGACGGCCGGCGCGCGTCCGGTCTCCCCGGCCCGGGTGACCGCCAGGACGATCGGCGAGACCTGCTCGCCGGTCCGACGGGCCAACGCGGTCAACTCGATGATCTGCCGTACGTCACGCTCGGCCTCGGCGGCCCGCAGCTCGGCGATGCTCGCCTCGGTCTCCGACGGGCGCCCCACCGCGAGCCCGATCAACGCGCCGACCACGCCCGCGACGAGCGCGGCGACAACGATGCCGCCCATCGTGCGGACCCCGGGCCGTCGCGGTCGACCGGCCGGCGGGAGCAGGTACGAGGGTTTTCCGGTACGACGCGACACGACATGCCCCTCCGTCGATGGAATCCGGCCGGAGAGTAGCCCGCCGACACCCGATCCGTCGACAGCTGCCGACGGTCCCGGCGGCGCCGGCACCCGGGACGACGATGGTTGACACCGAATTGACACATTGCCAGCTAGAAAACGCGCCGGTGGGCGGGCCGTGGTGACGGCCCGCCCACCGGCGGTCTGTGGTGCCCCGACTCAGTCGGTGACGGTGAAGGGCAGGTCGACCCGCGTCGTGCCGGTGCCCGACACCGTGACGCTGGTCGCGCCGGCCTTCGCCGTCTCGGGCACGCTGACGGTCACGCCGCTGATGACGCCGTCACCGTTGGCATGCACCGTGCTGAGCACGGGCCCGTCACCGAGACGGACCGTGATCTCTTCGTCCGGCGTGAACCCGGAACCGTCGATCGTGATCGACGTGCCCCGCGGCCCGGACGTGGTCGCCATCGTCGCCCGCGGATCCCGGGGCGCCTCCGACCGCTCGGCCACCTGGACGGTGGCCGTGGCCGGCGTACGCGACGAGGCGCCGGTGGCGGTCACCGCGTACCGGCCCGGCCGGACGTTGCGCGGCGTCGTCAGCGAGGCGTGCACGGCGCCCGCCGGCGAGGCCACGACCGTCGTGGTCCGCGCCGGGCTGCTGGCGAGCGTGACGGTCACCCGCTCACCGGCCGCGAAGCCGGTGCCCTCGACCGTGACCGCGCCGCCGGGTGCGACGGGGCCGGACGGGGACAGCGTGATCGTCGGCTGCAGCGCCGAGCGCGCCACGGTCACGGTGAACGTGCTGGTGGTGCTCGACACCGTGTCCCACGCGGTGACGTGGACGGTGTACGTGCCCTCCCGCGCGTAGGTGTGCTGCGCGCTCATCTTCCCGGACGGGTCGATGGTCACGTCGGCCGGAACGGTGCCGTCGCCCCACTGCACCCGCGCCCGGTGGCCCGTCGTGCCGGGCACCCCGCCGGTCAGCGTGCCGAGGTTCGCCGCGAGGACCTGACCGGCCGTGGCCGTCTGGTCGTTCGGTGCGGTGATCTCGAGCGCGTCGGGCGCGGTGCCGTCGTCGGCGATGGCGAACACGTGGATGCGGCCCGTCGAACCGGGGTCGCCGGTCTGGGTCGGCAGGGTCACCGAGACGAGCGTCTTGCCCGCCGGGATCTGGTACGGCGTGGTGGCGAACAGGAACGGCTGGGCGCTGTCCCGGCTCGTGCCGCTCAGCCGGTACGCGGCCTTGGCGACGACGATGTTGCCGTAGGCCGGGGTGCCGTTGGCGTTGCCGCCCAGCGTCCAGTCACTCATGCGGATCGGGATGCCGGCGGTGCTGCCGTCGCTGAACGTCGCGGTCCCGGTGGTGTCCTGGTTGCCCTGCGTACCGGCGCCGATGAACGAGATGCTGGTGGCGTCGGCGGGCAGGTGCAGCGCGATCGTCCGACCGTTGCCGCTCGCGTTGTCCGGCTTTCCGGCCGGGACCGAGGGCAGCGTGAAGTGCAGCGCGGTCCCGGGGACCTGGTACCGCTGGCCCTGGGTCACCCCGGCCGCCGCGAGGGCGGCCCGCGAGTACGCCCACGACTTGGCGTCGCAGTCGGCGGCGAGGACACCCTCGTCACCGACGCAGACCGTGTCGTACGCCGCGACGAGCCCGTCGGCGGGGACGTAGGACACGTCGACGCCGACCGTCGCCACGCTCTGGCTGGTGCCGTCGGTCACGGTGACCGTGGCCTGGTGGTGGCCCGGGGTGGCGTACGTGT
Source organism: Micromonospora sp. NPDC049366 (assembly GCF_044466625.1). NCBI lineage: Bacteria > Bacillati > Actinomycetota > Actinomycetes > Micromonosporales > Micromonosporaceae > Micromonospora > Micromonospora sp. NPDC049366. The sequence continues at coordinate 446,653 of NZ_JBITMV010000002.1, read as the reverse complement.
GCGAGCCGCTGACGCGGTAGACCTCCCGGGAGTTCAGCGTCAGCGTGCCGGCGACCGCCGGCGACCCGTCGCCCCAGTCGATCGTCGCCTGGTAGCCGGAGGCGGTGCCCCCGGTGACCGTGGCCAGCGGCACCGACACCTCGGTGCCCGCGGTGGCGTGCACCTCCTCGACGGGGGTCACCGCGACGTCGTCACCCGCGAGCTCCAGATCACCGCTGGCGAGCAGCTCGATCTCGGCGAGGTTCGCCTGCTCGGCGCCGACCGTCTTCGTCACGACGAGACGGAACTGCGTGAACCGCCCCGGCTTGCTGATCTCGAACGGACGGGTCTGGTTGCGCCAGGTGAACGTCTCTCCCGTGCGGGAGTCGAGCGTGGTCCAGGTGATGCCGTCCTGCGAACCCTGCAGCCGCCAGTCCGTCGGGTCGCCCGCGGCGGCGCCGGAGGTGAGGGTGTAGTGGGTCGGCCGCTGCTTGCCACCCCGGGCCGCCCAGGTGACCTGCGGCGTCGCGGTGGTGAAGGTCAGCTGCGTGGTGGACGAGTCGTCGAAGAGCTTCGCGGCGTCCCGCCCGCCGTCGGCGGTGGCGGTGCCGAGGCCCGGACCGGTGGTGTCCGCCAGCGGCTTCGGCGCCTCGTTGCCCCGGGTCAGGGACGGCGGGGCGTCGTCGGCGTCGGTGCCCCAGGACGACGGACGGGGACCCATCTGGAAGTCGATCGTGCCGCCGCGCACGAGCGACGCCGCGTCGATGGAGAGGCCGTCGTGCTTCTTGCCGTTGACCTTGACGCTCTGCACGTAGACGTTGCGGGTGTTGTTGTCCCGCGCGTTGACGACGATGTCGCCGCTGCTGCGGTGAACGGTCATCCGGGTGAACTGCGGCGAGCCGACGGCCCACTCGGACGAACCGGCCTGCAGCGGGTAGATGCCCAGCGAGCTGAGGATGTACCAGGCGGACATCTCGCCGTTGTCCTCGTCACCCAGGTAGCCCTGGCCGATCTCGCTGCCCACGTAGAGGCGCTGCATGATCTCGCGGACCAGAGCCTGGGTCTTGGCCGGCGCGCCGACCGCGTCGTACATGTAGGGGATGTGGTGCGAGGGCTGGTTGCTCATGCCGAGCTGGCCCAGGCGCACCGCCCGCGCCTCCAGCATCTCGTGGATGATCCCCTTGTAGCCGCCCGGACGGTCGGCCTTCTCCGGGGTGGCGAAGAACTCGTCGAGCTTGCGCTCCAGCGCCTGACGCCCGCCGTGCAGGTTGGCGAGCCCGCGCGGGTCCTGCTGAGCGGTGAAGGCGAAGTTCCAGCCGTTGGTCTCGGTGTAGACGCCGCCCCAGTCCAGCGGGTCGCCGGCGAGGAAGGTGCCGGACGCCTCGCGGCCCTGGAAGAGCTTCGTCTTCGGGTCGAAGAGGTGCACGTAGTTGCGGGCCCGCTGGAGGAAGTACTCCGACTCCTCCTTGAGCTGCTTGCGCCGCGACTTCGGGGTGGCCGGGTCCTTGGCCAGGGCCGTGGCCATGTTGCCGATGCCGAAGTCGTTGATGTAGCCCTCCAGCGCCCACGACACCGACTCACCGGTGGAGGTGGGCGTGTAGCCGAGGAACAGCGAGGTCTCGATGCCCTTGCGGCCGACCGCGCTGCGGCCGGACGCCACGGTGGCGTTCTTGACCGCCGCGTCGTACGCGCCGAGCGGGTCGGGCAGCTTGACGCCGTTGAGGTACGCCTGGGCGATGGAGACGTCGGAGCTGGTGCCGGTCATCAGGTCGGCGTAGCCGGGCGACGACCAGCGGGCGATCCAGCCGCCGTCGCGGTACTGCTGCACGAAGCCGTCGGCGATGCGGGCGGCGACGTCCGGGTAGAGCAGGGAGTACGCCGGCCACACCGTGCGGTAGGTGTCCCAGAACCCGTTGTTGACGTAGATCTGCCCGTCGACGATCTTCGCGCCGGTCCGGGTGGGGGTCGACGCGCCGGTGTGCGGCGACACCGGGCTCGCGTACTGCCAGCGCGGCGCCGTGGCGGTGCCGGTGTTCTCCGACTGCGAGTTCGGGTACAGGTTCAGCCGGTACAGGTTCGAGTACAGCGTCACCCGCTGCGTCTCGGTCGCGCCCTGGACCTCGACCCGGCCGAGCCGGTCCTGCCAGGCGTCGGTGGCCGTGGCGTGGATCTGGTCGAAGCTGCGGCCGGTCAGCTCCAGGTCGAGGTTGCGCCGGGCCTGGTCCACCGAGATGAAGGACGTCGCGAGGCGCAGGGTGACCTGACGGTCGGCGGAGATGTCGAAGGTCGCGGACGCGGCGGCGGATGCCGTCGGGGCGCGGTCGAAGGTGCCGGCGACGAACATCCGGCTGCGCCCGGCGGAGAGCCCGCTTCCGTTGTCGACCCAGCCGGTGACCGCGGCGTCCGTGCCGATGGTGAACGTGCCGTTGTGGAAGACCAGGCTTCCGGTGGCCGCCCCGGACGGGAAGGTGAACTGCATGATCCCGCCGTGGTCGGCCGGGGACATCCGGGCGACCAGGCCGTTCTGCGTCGTCACCTGGTAGAGGTCCGGCCGCGCGATCTCGTCGTCGTGGCTGAAGGCGAGGGCCCGGGTGCTGGGCGCGCCGGTGAGCGGGCCGCCGGCCGGCACCGCCATCACCGACATCTGGTTCCGGTCAGCCATCCACGGGCTGGGCTGGTGCGAGATGCCGAGCCCCTGGAGCATGGGCAGGTTGGCGGCGTTGTTGGCCCGCTGGTACTCGTACTCCCAGGAGTCCGAGGTGGCGTCGGTGACCGGCGTGAAGAACGTGAAGCCGTTCGGCACCGCCGAGATCGGCAGGTTGTTACCGCGCGAGAACGAGCTCGACGAGTTGGTGCCGCGCCGGGTGTCGACGTAGTTCGTCAGCCGCGAGCCGTCGATGGCCGTCGCCGCCCCGGTGACGGTGACGTCGTCGAGCCACCCCTGGAAGCGGGTCTCGGCGGTCGCGGTGGGGATGTCGTACGCGAGCAGGATGCGGTCGATCGTCTTGCCGCTGGCGACGTCGCCGATGTCGGACTGCACCGCGTTCCACTGGTCGGCGTAGAGCACCTTCGACGCGCCCTGCCCGGCCGCGGTGAACGCGTAGCCGTGCTGGTCCAGCGGTGCGAGGCGGCTCAGGTAGGTGCCGTCGGTGAAGTGCAGGTCGAGCGCCGCGTACGTGGACGGGTACGCGTAGTTCTGCCCGGTGAACTCCGGGAAGATCCGGTACGACAGACGGGTCTTCGGCCCGACGGGGATGTTCACGTCGAACAGCCGGTTGGTCGCGTACGAACGGCCGTCGGCCACGGCGCCGCCGGAGTACCGCAGGGACGCGACGCCGGTGAAGCCCGCCCGGGGCAGCATGTTGTGACCGCTGACCGGACCGGTGCCCACCACGCTGACCATCGGGGTGGCCGGCGGCTTGACGTCCGAGCCGTCGCTGATGTCCCAGTCGCCGAGCTGCAGGAGGGGCTCACCGGAGTTGGCGGTGACGTTCAGCCGGTAGAAGCCGTAGGCGGTGGTGTTGGTGAACCGGTAGGCGTTCGTGCTCAGCCGGCCGGCGAAGCGCTGCCCGGTCTGCCGGTCCAGGTCGATCCACGTGGTGCCGTCGTGCGAGCCCTGGAGGGTGAAGTCCTTGGGGTCGCGGCCCGGCGCGTCGTCGGCGGAGGTCAGCGCGTACCGCACGACCGCGGCCGGCTCGGTGAGCCGGTAGGTCACCCAGCCCGTCTGGCTGCGCGTCAACCACTTGGTCACGGGGTTGCCGTCGGTGAGGGTGCCGGCGGTCTCGTTCGGAGGGTTCTCGCCGCTCGCGGTCACCGCGGTGACCCGGCTGAGCAGGCTGCCGGGCAGCCCGGTGGGGCTCGAACCACTCAGGTTCGCCTGGATCGGCTTGCCGCTCGCGTCCACCTCGACGGTGGTCGCGGCGGGTTGCGGATCGGCCGGCTCGAACGAGGAGCGGAAGCTGCCGGGTGGAGCGGCGGGCGCGGCGGTCGCCGATGGAGCGGCGACGAGCATCGCGGCCGGCAGCACCACCGCGGCTGTCGCGGCGACCATCCGCAGCGACAGGGGGCGGGCAGGGGCGTACGACATGGAGGGATGGCCTTTCGGCTCGGTCCGGGACGAGGAGGTGCTTCGCCTGGTGGCGGTTCGTCGGCCTGACATCGTTGTCAATCGGAGATGTGACGGACGATGGCGGGCGCGATGAACTGCCGCTGAAAGTTACGGGCGGAGCACGGCCGTGTCAATGGGTTGATCATGGCGAGACGTGACGTCGCGGAAGCGGCCGGCTCCCCTCCCCCGCACGCCGTCCCTCATGGACGCGAGCGGTCGGGCCTCGCCGCCCGGATCAGGTGACGAGGCCCGGCCGTCGGTCAGCAGTAGAGGTTGGCGCCGGCGGAGACACCGAGGATGCCGACGAACTGCTGGTACCTGGTGACGCGGCTCTGCACCTGGGCGGGGTTGCCGCCGTTGCACTCGATCGATCCGTTGATGCTGCGGATGGTCTCGCCGAAGCCGGCGCCGTTGACCATCGCGTTGTGGGCGGTCATGGTGCCCGGACCGTTCTGGGTCATCCAGTACCAGATGGCGGTCTTCCAGGCCACGGCGGCGTCGTTCTGCACCAGCCAGGGGTTGGTCAGCAGGGGCAGGTTGAGGGCGTTGCCGGCGGCGTTGTAGTTGAAGTTCCAGCTCAGCTGGATCGGGCCCCGCCCGTAGTAGGCGGCCTGCCCGGCGGGGCAGCCGTAGGGCTGGCCGGGGTCGCAGTAGTGCGGGTAGTTCGCCTGGTTCTGCTCGACGATGTGGACGAGCCCGCCGGTCTCGTGGTGCACGTTCGCGAGGAACGCCGCGGCCTCCTGCCGCTGGACCGTCGAGCTGCCCGTCCTGGTGAACGCCGGGTAGGCGCTGAGGGCCGCCACGAGGCCGGAGTACGTGTAGAAGGAGTTGCGGCCCGGGAACATCTGGTTGAACTGGGCCTCGCTGACCACGAAGGCGCCCGGGTTGGTGGGCGGGGTGGTGGGCGGTTGGCCGCCACAGGTGTAGGGCTCCCAGTACCAGGTGCTGATGATGGGGTCGTACCCCGGGTTGTCGTGCTCGGCGATGTAGTAGAGGCCGTTGGTGTACCGCACGATCGAGCCGGCGGCGTACCAGGTGCCGGCGACCCAGTTCGGGTGGTTGCAGCCCCCGCTGGGGGGCGGGGTGCCGCCGCCGTCGCAGGCGCCGAGATCCTGCCAGACGCCGGTGGTCCCCGGCGGCGCCTCGTTCTGGGTCCACCACTTCGCCTGGTAGTTACGGCCGTTGCGGGAGGCCTGGTCACCTCCCCAGTAGACGGCCGAGGCCTGCCACGGCGCGACGCAGGCCGCGGCCGACGCCGGGGTCGACGGGATCACCGCCATCAGCCCGCCCGCGACGAGCAGCGCCACGAGCGCGACCAGGGCACGCAGTCTCGACATCTCCATCACTCCCTTCGGGGACAGCACGGGCCGACCGAGGGTCCGCACATCGATGAGAATGACTGTAACATTATCTGTTCATAAACCTAACTATTCGACAACGGGGCCGCCGTGGGCGGACGGGGGCGACGGCCGCCCCGTCGTACATCTCGCGTTCCACCCGACGCCACGCCGAGTTGATCATGGCTTCGGGCGCGCTTCGTACGGTCCCGGCCATGACTGTCCTCTCCACACCTCGGGCGATCGGACGCGCCGTCGCCCAGCTCCGCCCCGGGCGAACCCGGGCCGCCGCCACCGTCGCCGCGCTCGCCGTCACCGGCGCCGTCGCCGTCGCGGCCGTCGCGACCTCGTCGCCCGCCACCGCTCAGCCCGGCACCGTCGTCGTCTCGGAGACCTTCGACTCCGGCACGCTGCCCGCCGGATGGAACGCCGTCGACGGCACCTGGAAGGTCGAGAACGGCCGGCTGTACGGGACGTCCGCCAGCTCCAGCGCCAACAACAAGATCACCTTCGGCCGTCACCTGAACGACTTCCGGTTCGAGGCCACCATGCGGTTCGAGTCGGTCTCGGCGGCCACCCGCTGGGCCTCGCTCGGCATCGACGTCCCCGCCAACGGCGCCACCCCGTGGTGGATCGCCACCATGCGCAGCGGCACCACCGCGTCCAACGGGCTCGAGTTCGCCCAGCGCACCACGGCCGACGCCTGGGTCGTCACGAACACCGCCTCCGCACCGTACGCCGCCGGCACCGGTAAGGACGTCCGGGTCGCGGTGGAGGTGCACGGCAACCAGGCGCGCTGGATCTTCGACGGCCGGGAGGCCATGCGGACGACCAGCCTGCAGCGCTCCACCGACGGCGTCCAGGCGCTCTTCGTCAACGGCGCCACCGTGTCGTACGACGAGGTGAAGATCACCGAGCTGCCGCCGAACGGCTACCTCCGCCCCGAGGGCAGCCCGCTCACCGTCATCGCGCACCGCGGCGCGTCCGCCGCCGCGCCGGAGAACACCCTGGTCGCCCAGGAGATCGCGCGCAAGAGCGGGGCCGACTGGATCGAGAACGACGTCCAGCCCAGCAAGGACGGGATCCCGTTCATCCTTCACGACGGCACCGTCGACCGGACCACCGACGGGACCGGCAACATCCGGGACCTGACCGCCGCGCAGATCAAGGCCCTCGACGCCGGTTCCTGGTTCGGCCCGCAGTACGTGGGCGCACGGGTGCCGACCCTGGCCGAGCAGCTCGCCGACCTGCGCACCCGCGGCGGGAACCTGCTGCTGGAGATCAAGGGCAAGCACACCCGCGACGAGGTCGCCACGATCATCAAGGTGATCCGCGACGAGCGGATGATGAGCCGGGTGTTCGTCCAGAGCTTCGAGGTCGACGCCCTGCGCTACACCTACGAGCTCGCCCCCGAGCTGCCGCTCGGTCTGCTGCGCAGCAGCCTCGACACGGACCCGGTGGCGATCGCGAAGGACCTGCACCTGACCGCGTACAACCCGGACGGCAACGCCCTGCTGGCCAAGCCGGAGGTCGTCGCCGCACTGCACACCGCCGGTGTCGCCGTGATGGCCTGGACGGTGGACTCCGCCGGCCTGTGGCAGCGGCTCGAGCGCATCGGCACCGACGGGATCATCACCAACCGCGCGGCGGAGCTGGTCGGCTGGAACTCGGCGTTCATGCAGCGCCCCTCGGCCGAGCCGACGGTGGCGATCACGTCGCCGGCCGACGGCGCGGAGCTCGACCGCGCCCAGTCGCCCGTGATCGCGGTCGCCGCCACCAACGCGGAGACCATCACCGTCACGCTGGACGGCCGCCCGTCGGCGGTCGGGCGCGAGCTGGACCCGGCCACGCTGACCGCGGGGCGGCACACGCTCAGCGTCGAGGCGACCGGCCCGGCGGGCACCGCCACCGCGACCAGCACCTTCACCGTGACGGTCAACCAGGCGGGGCTCGGTTACCTGATCTTCACCTCTGGCGCCGACGAGGCAGCCCTCAACACGATGTCCGTCAAGCTGGCCCACGGCCAGTACGCCCAGCTCGCCGGCTGGGTCGACCGGCAGGCCGGCGCGTCGGTTCCGGCCGAGGTCGCCGGCGTCATCGCCGCCGACGCGCGGACCCTCGCGCAGCGGTAGCCCCCTCGCACCACCGGAAGGTCCCCGCCGTCGGCCCCGACGGCGGGGACCTTTCCGTACGCGCCACCGGTCCGGCTGCCCCCGACAATCTGCGCAACCTCCGGGAAGTCGTCGTTTCCCGGACGGGTGGAGGGGACGACTTCGGGGATGTTGTTGCGGTGGCCAGGGCAGCGCGGAGCCGCACTCCCCTAGCGGGCCGACCGCTGACTCGTGGGAGCCACCGGGACGGCCGGGTGATCGGTGGGCCACCGCCGCCCGCCCTGCCAGTACGCGTGGATCTCGTCGAGCGTGCGGCCCCGCGTCTCGGGCGTCTGGCGGTGCAGGAAGATCCAGGCCGCGACGGTCACCCCGAGCAGCAGGGCGAAGGTGGCGGCACCGCCGAACGCGGCCAGCGCACCGAGGAAGAACTGCGCCAGCAGGAAGTTCGCGGCGAGGTTCGGCAGCAGCAGCGCGGTCGCGCCGGCGCTGCGCAGCCGGTCAGTGTAACCCTCCGACGCGTAGATCCACAGCAGCGAGCCCAGCCCCGCGTTGAACCCGACGGTGAACACCAGCAGGCCGGCCAGGCCGAGGACGCCGCCGCCCCGGTCGGTCAGGAACGCGAGGACCAGCAGGGCGTGCCCGGCGGCCATCACGGCGGTCCCGGTCAGCAGCGTGGCCCGGCGGCCGAGCCGCTCGACGGTCGCCGACGAGGCGAGCGCCGCCAGCAGGCCGGACGTCTGGACGACGGCGGGCAGCACGAGCAGCGCGACGGTGCCCCGGTAACCCATGCCCTCGAAGATCCGCGGGCTGAAGTTGCTGACCGCGCTGACGCCGGTGAGCTGGATCAGCGCGCCGAGGACGATCACGAACCGGGTCAGCGCCCGGTACCGCGGGGCGAACAGCTCGGCGACCGCTCCCCCGGGACGGCCAGGGCGCGCCTGGGCCGCCCCGGCGCGCGCCTGGGCCGCCTCGGCGCGCGCGGCCAGACCGCGGGCGGTCTCCGGGGCACGCGACAGCAGCGCCGCCGAGACCGCGCTGAGTGGGGCGCTGAGACCGATCATCACCCGCCACAGTCCGGCGTCGGCCAGGGCGTAGGCGACGAGGAACGCCGCGACGATGCCGCCGACGGTGGCGACCTGGTAGAGGACGGCGATCCGGCCCCGGACGGCGGTGGGCGCGGCCTCGGCGATGTAGACCGGGACGACGACGGTGGTCACCCCCGACGCCAGCCCGATGAGCAGACGGGTGGCGTCGAGCCAGAGCAGGTCGGCGACCAGCGGCGAGAGCGCGCCGAGCACGGCGGCCACCAGCGCCGCCGCCAGCAGCGTCGCGCGACGACCGGCCGTGGTGACCAGTCGGTTGGCCAGCAGCACGCCGACGAGCATGCCGATCACCGGTACGGCGAAGAGGCTGCCCTGCTCACCGACCGTCAAGCCCAGGGCGGGCGTGAGGAAGAGTTGGGCGCCGGCCATGGCCGCGCCGAAGTAGCCGTAGTGGAGGCCGACGGCGACGGCGATAGCGGCGGTACGCGCCGCGGCAGAGGTTTCCCGCACGACACGGATCTTCGCAGCAAGTCGCCGACGGCCGCCGCCTTGTGTATCGGCCGATCTCGATGCAAAGATTGGTAAAGGTTCATAACAGTTACGCGGATCGACGCGTCGTCCCGGCGGCGCGACGACGATCGAGAGGACGTGCCATGTTCGCCCGTGCTCGCCGTACCGTCACCCGCAGAGTGGCGCGTCTCCTCGCGCTCTGCCTGGTGCTCATGACCGTCCTCGCCCAGCCCGCCACCGGCAACGCCCGGGCGGCGGCCCCCGCCTTCAACGTCATCGCCTTCTACAACGGCACCTGGGACGACGCGCACATCAGCTTCGTCCGGGAAGCCAACCAATGGTTCCCACAGATCGCCGCCCAGCACAACTTCACCTACACGGCCACCAACGACTGGAGCCGGCTCAACACCGCCAACCTGGCGCAGTACCAGGTGGTGATCTTCCTGGACGACCTGCCACCGGCCGCCCAGCGGCCCGCGTTCGAGCAGTACATGCGCGGCGGAGGCGCCTGGCTCGGTTTCCACGTCTCCGCGTTCACCACCAACCCCGGCGGCTGGGACTGGTATCACAACCAGTTCCTCGGCACCGGCGCGTTCCAGACCAACACCTGGGGCCCGACCACCGCCGTCCTGCGGACCGAGAACCGCACCCACCCGTCCACCGCCCGGCTGCCCGCCACCTTCACCTCGGCGGTGAGCGAGTGGTACAGCTGGAGCCGCGACCTGCGGACCAACCCGAACATCAGCATCCTCGCCTCGGTCGACCCGAGCAGCTTCCCGCTCGGCACCGACCCGGGCCAGACCTGGTACAGCGGCTACTACCCGATCATGTGGACGAACACCGCGTACAAGATGCTGTACGCCAACTTCGGCCACAACGCGATGGACTACGTCAACAAGGTCCCGCTGTCGTCCACGTTCGCCAGCGAGGTGCAGAACCGCTTCCTCATCGACGGGCTGCTCTGGCTGGGCGGCGGCGGTGGCACCACTCCCCCGCCCACGGACCCCATCTCCCCGACCGCCTGGTACAGCCTCGTCAACCGGGGCAGCGGCAAGTGCGTCGACGCCCGCGCCGCCGGCACCGCCAACGGCACCGCCGTCCAGCAGTACGCCTGCAACACGACCTACGCCCAGCAGTACCAGTTCCAGCCCACCAGCGGCGGCTACGCCCGGGTCAACAACCGCAACAATGGCGCCCGCTCGCTCGACGTCACCAACGTGTCCACCGCCGACAACGCGCCGATCCAACTCTGGACCTACAGCGGCGGCAACAACCAGCAGTGGCAGGCCGTCCCGGAGGCCGACGGCTACTACCGGCTGGTCAACCGGCTCAGCGGCAAGTGCCTGGACGTGCCGGGCGGCTCCACCGCAGACAGCGTCCAACTGGTGCAGTACGCCTGCAACGGCACGGCGGCGCAGTCGTTCCGGCTCCTGCAGCGGTGACCGCGTACGTCCGGATCGTCGGGTGGGGCGGCGCCCGGCGGTCCGGACGGGGCCGGCGTCGGTCGCGCCGACCCCTTCTCCCGTGCCCGGAAGGGCAACTAGCCTGCTCCAGATGCGACACATCCTCACCCCGGACGACAAGACGCTGCATGGCCACTTCGACCCCGACCTCGCCCCGGCCCTCACCGTCGACCCCGGCGACACCGTCACCTACCGCACCCTGGACTGTTGGTGGTCGGCCGCCCCGTACGCCGGCGGACCGCACCGGGACCGGCCGCGGGTCCCGCAGTACCAGCCCGACCACGGCCACGCGCTGACCGGTCCGGTGGCCGTCCGCGGCGCCCGCGCCGGGCAGACCCTCTCGGTCCGCCTCGACGCCATCATCCCGGCGATCTGGGGCACCACGGTCGCCGGTGGCTGGCCGAGCGGCTTCAACCAGCGCTACGGCGTGGCGGACGAGGGCGTCGTGCACACCTGGGCCCTCTCCCCGGCGACGATGACCGGCCGCAACCAGCACGGCCACGCGGTCACGTTGCGGCCGTTCATGGGGGTGCTCGGCATGCCACCGGCCGAGCCCGGACGGCACTCGACCGTGCCACCCCGACCCCACGGGGGCAACCTGGACTGTCGGGAGCTGACCGCGGGCACCACGCTGCTGCTGCCGATCCCCGTCGACGGGGCACTGTTCTCGGTGGGCGACGGGCACGCGGCGCAGGGTGACGGTGAGATCGGCGGCACGGCCATCGAGTGCCCGATGGACGAGGTGACGCTGACCCTCGACGTCCGTGACGACTTCCCGCTCACCGGCCCGGTCGCCCGCACCGCGGACGCCTGGCTGACCCTGGGCGTGGGCCCGACCCTCGACGAGGCGACCTTCCTGGCCCTGGACTCGATGCTGACCCTGTTGCAGCGGCTGCACGGCGTCAGCCGCGCGGACGCGGTGGCGCTGGCCAGCGTCACCGTCGACGTGCGCGTCAGCCAGATCGTCAACCAGACGGTGGGCGCGCACGCGGTGCTGCGCGACGACGCGCTGCGCTGAGCCGACCCGCGCGGCCGCCGACCGGACAGCGGCGGCCGTCCATGAGAATCCCCCGACTCGCGGGGAACTTCCGGCAGCCGCGGACCGACTACTGGTTCATGCACGCGATCATTGCGCCCTCGCCCACCGCCGCCGCTGCGCCGGCGGGTAGCGACGGTGACCGGTGACGGACGACGAGGCCGCGGTGACGGCGTGGGCGCTCGCCGCCGGCCGGGGCGACCAGGCGGCCGCGACCCGGTTCATCCAGGCCACCCAGCACCAGGTGTGGCGTTTCGTCAGTCACCTGAGCGGCCCGCGTGAGGCCGACGACCTGACCCAGGAGACGTATCTGCGGGCGGTGCGGTCGTTACCGACGTTCACCGCGCGCTCGTCCGCGCGGACGTGGCTGCTCGCCATCGCGCGGCGGGTGGTCGTCGACCACGTCCGGTCCACCGCCGCACGCCCGCGGACCGTTGCGCTCTCCGCGCGGTACGACCCGGCGGACATCGGCAGCGGCTTCGACGGCGCGGTGGCACTGGAGTCCGTCCTGCTCAGCATCGACGTGGACCGGCGGGAGGCGTTCGTCGCGACCCAGATCGTCGGCTTGTCGTACGCGGAGGCGGCCGAGGTGTGCGGATGCCCGGTGGGCACGATCCGCTCACGGGTGGCGAGGGCACGCGACGACCTGGTGACCGCCCTCGCCGGAGACCGGCCGTCGGCACGGGGACGCGTCGGCTGAGCGCCCGCCGTCCTAACCGGTGGCGAGTTGGACGGCGGCGGCGGTCACGAGGCCGGCGCCGAACAGCGTGATGCCCCCGGCGGCGAGCACCGGCGCCACCCGCGTGGCCAGGCGCAGCAGGGCGTGCGACCGGGCTCCCCGCACGACCAGGGAACTGCCGGCGACGGCGAGGAGCCCCACGCCGAAGAGCACGACGGCCATGCCGAGGCCGAAGGTCAGGACGAGCAGCAGCGCGAAGCCGGCCCGCCCGAGGAAGAGTCCGGTGGCCAGCACGAGGAACGCGGCCGGCGCCGGGGTGAGACCGCCGGAGATGCCGAGCAGGAACAGGCCGGGCCGCCTGCCCGACCCGTGGCTGTGGTCGTGGCTGTGGTCGTGGCTGTGGCCGTGCGGGTGGTGGTGGCCGTGGCCGCCGGAGCGCAGGTGCCGGCGGACCATCCACCCGCCGGTGGCCAGCACGATCACGCCGGCGGCGAGCTGCAGCCAGCCGGTGAGCTCCTGCATCCGGACGACGTCGGCGAGGGAGAGGAACGTCCACGCCACACCGATCACCAGCACGGAGAGGGTGTGCATGACGGCGACCGAGCCGCCCAGCCAGGCGGCGTCGCGGATCCGCCCCCGCGAGCCGACCAGGTACGCCGCGGCCAGGCTCTTGCCGTGGCCGGGGGCGACCGCGTGGCCGGCGCCGGCGGCGAACGCGAGAACGAAGGCCACCGGCGGCACGCCCGGCGAGTGCACGAGATCCTGCAGCCGGTCCGATACGGAGGCGGCGTGAATGGAGGCGGCGTGGACGCTGTCGAGAGTCACGCCGCCGCCGGGGGGAGCGCCGCGGTGACGGACCGGCCGACGGCGATCGCCGCCGACGCGAGGGCGATCGCCGGGTCGCGGCGGCGCTGTCCGGGTGGGGACACGGGTGCTGCTCCGGATCGTGCGGTGGGTGAGGCCGCACCACCCTGCCGGGTGTGGGGAAACGCGCAGGTCCGGGCCGGTGGTTACCGCGCGACGGCGGCGTGAACAGTCGTTGATCGTGTACGGCGCGGTGAGTCGACGTCCCCCGCCCGACCTGGCGCCGGCCGCCGGACGGAACCGACGGCCGGCGCAGCGATCAGCTCTGCGGGTCGACCTCGTCGGCGGGCAGGCTGTCCATGAACGAGCTGACCGAGAAGACCGCCCGACCCGGGCCGGCCGGGCCGTAGCCGGGCGGGCTGGACAGGCCGTTCGCCTCCATCGTCGCGCGGTACGCCTCCAGCAGCCGGATGTGGTACTCCAGCGGCGCGCCCTGCGGGTTGGTCCGGCCGAGCGGCGTCGTCGGCTCCGGGCACCAGGTGGTGAAGCGCGGGGTGATGCCCCGGGACATGAAGTACTGCAGACCCTCGGTGGTCGACTCGATCGCCTCGTCGACGGTGGTGAAGCCGAACGGGGCGGCCATCTCCACACCCGCGACGAAGTTCGGGATGACGTTGCGGGGCCCGAAGATCTCGGCGGAGTCGAGGATGCGGCGGTGCCACTCCTCCCGACCCACGTACCGCTCCTTGCCGGGGCAGTACAGCTCGAAGAGCCGCTTGTCCCACACCTCGAAGTTCGGGTGGTAGATCCGGATCCCGTAGTCGTGGAAGCGCTGCACGTCGGCGCGGGGCAGCGCCTGGGCCACCACCTTGCCGATCCACCGGCCCGGGAAGCGCTCCTCGATCGCCTGGGCGTAGCGGCCGTAGAAGTCCGCCTCGGCCAGCCCGTCGACCTTCGACGTGATGCTGCCGCCGGTCAGTGTGTACGCCTGCGAGGCGCGGGCCGTGTCGTACCGGTCGATCAGCGCCAGCGCCTCCAGGACCTCCTCGACGGGCTTGACCCCGGTGTACGGGCGGCCTGCCTGCTTGTGCTGACGCCAGTTGTGGTTGATGTCGCAGTACTGGCACTCCTCCTTCGCGCCGAAGTACTGGCAGACCCGGAAGACGGTCAGGTAGATGAGGTAGCCCCACTGGATGGTCGGCGCCACCTCCATCACCGACTTGCCGTTGTCGAGCGTGTGCCGGTAGTAGTCCGGCATCGGCGGGAGGCCCACCTCGGCGATCGGCCGGCCGTCGAGGAACAGCATCAGCCGCCCGTCGGCGTCGGGCTTGACGACGTACGGCGAGTCGGGGTTGGTGCGGACCGACACGACCGTGCGGCGCAGGTCGTACGGACCTCCGGTCAGCACGATCTCCTCCGGCGGGCGGCGCAGCGCGGCCTCGCCCAGCTCCGGGAGGGTGCGGTGGTCGAAGGAGAAGATGAAGTACGACTTGGGCTTGACGTCGCCGCCCTCGTTGTCGGTCAACGCCGAGTCGTCGAAGGCGAGGCCCCCGCGCAGCAGGTCCTCCTTGATGACCGCCTCGCGCGGCACATGGGGAAAGCGTCCCATGAGATCTTCGATGAGATCGGTGCGCGTCTGCATGCGCCCTCCCTGTCGGTCGTGTCCGAAAGCCCGGCGGTTTCGCAAGGATCGAGGTGGGGCGGGACGTCCCCCCGACAGCCTTCGAGAGGGGCAAACGTAACACTCCGCCCCGCACGGCCTCGCCGCGTTGAGATCCACTTCACGGGAGTTGACGTGAAGTCCGGTTGAGGTCTTAACGTCACCTGATGCGACTGTCACGTCTCTTCATCCCGCGCACGGTGGCGAGCGCCCACTGCGACCTGCCCTGCGGGGTCTACGACCCGGCCCAGGCCCGGATCGAAGCCGAGTCGATCAAGGCCATCAGCGAGAAGTACCAGGCCAACGAGGACCCGGAGTTCCGTACCCGCGCCCTGATCATCAAGGAGCAGCGGGCCGAGCTGGTCAAGCACCACCTGTGGGTGCTCTGGACCGACTACTTCAAGGCACCGCACTTCGAGAAGTACCCCCAGCTGCACGGTCTCTTCAACGAGGCCACCAAGCTGGCCGGCGCCGGCGGGGCGAAGGGGTCCGCGGACCCCGAGGTCGCCGACCGGCTCCTCGCGAAGATCAATGAGATCGCGGAGATCTTCTGGGAGACCAAGCAGGCCTGACCCCCCGGACCCGCACCACCCCCGTGGGGGGGGGGGGGGCCCCCCCGCCGCCCCCCCCCCCCCCCCACCCCCCCCCCCCCCCCCCCCCCCCCCCCCCCCCCCCCCCCCCCCCACAAAAAAAAAAAGCGCCCCCAACGTAGTCAAAAACAAACAGCCCCCAC